>CAYYFI010000006.1:0-19546 GCA_964471265.1 uncultured Actinomycetes bacterium
AAAAATGTCGGGCCTTGCTGACTTAATCTCCCCAGTAATAGCAGAGGTCCGTCTGCATCACCCTTCAACTAAAAGTGATGAGCTGCAACGTGCTTTTGAAGTGGCTACCAAAGCGCATGAAGGACAATTAAGAAAATCAGGCGAACCGTACATAACACATCCGGTGGCGGTCGCGAAAATATTGGCTGAGCTTGGTCTTGATCGCGCGACCATCATTGCTGCGTTACTTCATGACACTGTTGAAGATACGCCATACAACTTAACTCAATTACGAAGTGATTTTGGCGATGAAGTTGCAAATCTAGTTGATGGCGTAACTAAATTAGATAAATTGGCATATGGCGAAAATGCAGAAGCTGAAACCGTTCGTAAGATGGTTATTGCCATGTCTCGCGATATTCGGGTGCTAGTTGTAAAACTTGCCGACCGATTACACAATGCTCGCACTTGGGAATTTGTAGCCCCAGAATCTGCGCAGCGCAAAGCCCGCGAAACCATCGATATCTATGCTCCGCTAGCGCACCGTTTAGGTATGAATGCTGTTAAATGGGAACTAGAAGATCTCTCATTTAAAATTCTTGAGCCAAAGAAATTTGAAGAAATCGCCAGATTAGTCGCCGATCGCAATCCCATGCGCGAGAAGATGTCTGAAGAAGTAATTGCGACTTTAAATGATGATTTGAAACGTGACGGAATAGAAGCGCAAGTTACTGGTAGACAAAAACACTATTTCAGCATCTATCAAAAAATGGTGGTGCGTGGTCGTGAATTCAATGAAATCTACGACTTAGTTGGCGTTAGAGTATTGGTTGAAAATGTTCGTGATTGCTATGCCGTTTTAGGATCCATTCACGCACGATGGAGTCCGGTGCCTGGCAGATTTAAAGATTACATTGCCATGCCAAAATTTAATCTATATCAATCTTTACACACCACGGTTATTGGCCCAAACGGTAAAGCACTCGAAATTCAAATTCGCACTCAAGAAATGCATGCAAGAGCCGAATTTGGTATTGCGGCACATTGGAAATATAAACGCAATGATAAAAGCGCTGAAACACCAGAGATGCTCTGGCTGCAACAACTTCACGCTTGGCAGCAAGAAACGCAAGATCCATCAGAGTTTTTGGATGCGCTTCGTTTTGATTTAGGAAGTCCAGAAGTTTATGTATTCACTCCAAAGGGGAAAGTAGTCGCCCTTCCTGGCGGTTCGACTCCTGTTGATTTTGCCTATACCGTGCACACAGAAATTGGCAATAAAACTGTAGGTGCCAAGGTAAATGGACGATTAGTTCCTTTAGAAACCAAGTTGAGTAATGGCGATGTAATTGAAGTGGTTACAAATAAGAATCCACAAGCCGGTCCGAGCCGGGATTGGTTAAATTTCGTCGCCAGCCCTCGCGCCAGAAATAAAATCAAAGCTTGGTTTACACGTGAACGACGTGAAGAGGCGATAGAAGCTGGTCGCGAATCGATTGCAAGACAGATGCGCAAAGCTGGCTTACCGCTACAGAAAATTTTTGCCGGACAGTCTCTACTGGAGCTATCACATGATTTGCGTTATCCAGATATTGATTCTCTTTATGCTGCGGTTGGAGATGGCCACATTTCTGCCGCCGCTGTTATTGATAAATTGCAGATTTTGCTTGGGGTAGAGGATTCGCATCCAGAACCAACCATGGAGATGCCATCTAATGAATCGATTGCGCGTAGAACTTCTAGTGCAGTTGAAGTAGAAGGCATTGATGATGTTGTAGTAAAGCTGGCACGTTGTTGTACGCCAGTACCAGGAGATGCAATTATGGGATTTGTAACTCGTGGCAATGGCGTAAGCGTGCATCGAACAGATTGCGTTAATGCTGAAGATTTACAGAGACATCAAGGTGATCGCGTTGTTCAGGTTAAGTGGTTACAAGGCGCTTCCTCTATTTTCTTGGTAAAAATTCAAGTTGAGGCGCTAGATCGCGCCAGATTGTTATCAGATGTAACTAGAGCGCTTTCAGATGCACAGGTAAATATCCTAAATGCTGAAGTTAGCACTTCAAAAGATCGCATTGCGGTATCAAGATTCACTTTTGAAATGGCAGATGCCACCCATTTAGATTCAGTTTTGGCAGCAGTTAGACATGTCGAAGGTGTTTACGATGTCTATCGCATTACTAACAATTAATTAAAAATTAATTAAACTCCGCTAAACCTTTTTGCGCTTCAGATAACCAAGTGCGTCGAGCTTCGGCGGCAGCCTTTGCCTCTTCGGCTTTCTTGCTATTTCCAGCTGCTGCAGCTTTATTGGCTGCCTCTTCGTATGCTGCAATTGCTTTGGTGAGCTGCTCAACTACATCGTTAGCTCGCGCCTTAGCGGCGGGATCGCTGCGGCGCCATTTCTCTGCCTCAGCTTCTTTGATTGCATCTGAAACTTTATCTACACGTGCATCTAAAGCAGCGCGCTTGGTGCGGTCTGTAAGACCGATCTTGCTCCATTCAGCCATTAATTCGCGGAACTCTTTGCGAGATTTATCTAAATCTGTGATTGGCAATATTGCTTCAATTTTAGGCAGTAGAGCTTCGCGTTTAGCTAAGTTCTCAATCATGGTGCCTTCGCGCTTCTCTAGATCAGCATTCTTGGCAGCGAAGAAAGTATCTTGCGCACTCTTAAAGCGAGTCCAAAGTTTGGCATCATCTGATGCCTTGCCTCGTCCAGCTGCTTTCCATTTATCCATCAATGATTTAAAGGTCCGAGCAGTTGCGACCCAATCAGTTGAATTTGCTAAAGATTCTGCCTTTTCCACTAATTCCTTCTTAGTGGCGGCGACGCTCTTTTGAGCTGCATCTAATGATGCGAAATGGGTGCGACGTCGCTTATCAAACTTGTTTCGGGCAGAGGAGAAGCGCTTCCATAATTCGGTATCGCTCTTCTTGTCCAAACGAGGCGCAGCTTTCCATTGATCTAAAAGTTCTTTAAGACGTTCTCCGGTCGCTTTCCAACTTTCGGAATCGGCAAGTGATTCAGCTTCGTTGACAATATTCTCTTTATGAATCAAGGTATCAGCACGACGTGCTTCGCGTTCGGCCTTTTCCAGAGCCTTCTTCGCTTCATAATTTGCGCGATTAGCTTCAATGATTTCCGGTAATTGATTAAGGGATGCGTGAAGCGCTTCTAAATCTCCCACTACATTGCTATCGATAATCTGTTGTCTTAATTTATTGACAGCTTCATGCGCATCAGTCGGCACCATCGCACCGCTGCGAATGCGGGCTCCTAAAATCGCTACTTCGGAAGCGAGCGCTTCAAATTTACGAACAAAGTATTGCAGCGCCTCTTCTGGGCTCTTTCCAGGGTATGAACCAACTGCTTTATCTCCATAAGGAGTTCGAACAAAAACCGTTCCATCTTCGCCAACGTAACCGTACTTTGCCGGATCTCCAATTAGCGCGGTAGCTGCGGAAGGATTGATATGTGATGCAACTTGTGATGGATTCTCGGTCATTGGTTACTCCTATAAGTGCACTAAGGAAGTCTTCACTTCCGTCGTTATAAGTCACTCGGTTAAAAGTGACGGCGGTTAGGTGCGAAAGGCTACCCTCCACCTATGCTGGTTACCAACTTTCAGGCTCAGGCCTTTGCGACCAACTGCTGGATTTTAAGCGTGGGGCGAGGCCAAGAGTGCATTGTGGTTGATCCTGGGATGCCAAATGTCTCCGAACAGTTGTCGGAGAAATTAGCTGAATTTGATCTCAAACCAGTAGCAACTTTTATAACGCACGGGCATCTTGATCATACTTTTTCGGTTCAACCAATATGTGATGGATATGGAATACCAGCCATGATTCATAGTGATGATCGAGAATTGTTGCTACATCCGGAACTTGCACATGGCGCTGATTTCATTGCTCAACTTTCTGGAATCGATTGGGTTGAGCCAAATGAGGTAATTGAGTTAACAGATAATCAGAAATTCGAATTAGTTGGTTTGCAATTTAAAGCGATACATGCACCTGGCCACACCCAGGGTTCGGTGATGTTTGAAGTTAATGGCGAATTGCTGATCTCTGGTGATGTGCTCTTTGCGGGTTCAATCGGTCGTACCGACTTACCAGGTGGTTCATGGTCGGCCATGCAAAAATCTTTGCGCGAAAAAGTGTTGCCGCTGCCAGATTCAATGCAGGTTCTGCCCGGACACGGCCCAGAAACCTCAATTGGGCGCGAGAGAAAATACAATCAGTTCCTACATAATTTGAAGGGCTAGGCAAAAAATGAATTTTCAAGCACCTAAAGGTGTTAGTGAATATATTCCGCCGCGCTCGGCAGCTTATGAATTTGTGCGAGACCAGTTATGTGCTCCAGCTCGAAGCGCTGGTTACGATTACATGGAACTTCCAGTCTTTGAAGATACTGCGCTTTTTGCACGGGGTGTTGGAGAATCAACTGACATCGTTACTAAAGAGATGTATACCTTCGAAGATCGCGGTGGACGATCAATCACCTTGCGCCCCGAAGGAACTGCTGGCGTCATGCGAGCGGTAATCGAACATGGAATGGATAGGGGCCAACTTCCGGTAAAGGTTTTATATTCTGGTGCGTATTTCAGAGCAGAGCGGCCGCAAAAAGGACGTTATCGTCAGTTTTATCAAGTAGGAATCGAAGCTATTGGATTGGAAGATCCACTTATTGATGCCGAAGTTATTTGGCTAGCAGACCAAGCATTTAGAAATATCGGTCTTAGAAATTATCGCCTTGAGATAACTTCATTAGGAGATGCTGAATCTAGAGCTGCCCACCGTAAAGATTTACTCAAATTTTATGAAAAATTGGATTTGGATGAAGCAACCGCCAGTAGAGCAAAATTAAATCCTTTAAGACTTTTTGATGATAAACGACCAGAGATGGTCAAAGCGATGCAAGGTGCTCCGGTATTGCTGGATTATCTGAATGAAAAATCAAAAACTCATTTTGATCATGTCCGGGCTTATTTAGACGCATTAAATGTGAAATATGAAATTAATCCAAAATTAGTGCGCGGATTCGATTATTACACTGGCACCACCTTTGAATTTATTCATACCGGACTCGGCTCGCAATCCGCTATTGGCGGTGGTGGTCGTTACGACAAATTGATGAGTGAATTAGGTGGTCAAGATCTTTCTGGTATTGGTTGGGGTCTTGGCGTAGATAGAACGTTGCTTGCAGCCGAAGAAGAGGGTGTATTACCTGCAGATTTAGGTGCCCCCGATCTTTTTATCATCCCACTTGGTACGCAAGCGATGGCATTGCAGATTGCGACAGATTTAAGAGCAAAGGGAAAAGTGGTTGAAATCGCTTTTGGAGAACGGGCATTAAAAGGTGCAATGAAAGCCGCAGATAAATCTGGCGCTAAATTTGCGCTGGTGTTAGGCGAAACTGAGCTCTCGTCTGGAGAAGTTGAACTAAAAAATATGTCATCTGGAGATACAAAGACAGTTAGAATTAGCGACTTAATAAAGAATTTGTAGCTCGGGAATTTAGGAATTTGAATGCTTCGCACTCATTACGCAGGTCGACTGCGCGCTAGCCACGTTGGCCAAACTGTAACTCTTGCAGGTTGGGTAGCGCGACGTCGCGATCATGGCGGGGTGGCATTTATTGATTTACGCGATGGTTCTGGGTGGTGTCAGGTCGTGATTAAAGATGAAGCGATTGCTGGTTCACTACGTGCAGAATGGTGTTTGAAAATAATTGGTGAAGTAATTGCGCGTCCAGCTGGCTCTGAAAATGCCAAAACTGCGACGGGCGAGATCGAAGTTGTAGCAACTGAGGTAGAAGTGTTATCAGAGGCAGCGCCATTGCCATTCCCGGTTGATTCTGGTGATGAAGCTGATATCTCCGAAGAGGTCCGACTTAAATACCGATATTTAGATTTAAGACGTGAGAAACCTGCCGCGAATTTGCGCTTACGATCCAAAGTAACTTCAGTAATTCGTCGCATCATGGAACAGGAAGCGTTTTATGAAATTGAAACCCCTTATCTAACGCGCTCTACTCCAGAAGGTGCGCGCGATTTTCTCGTTCCAGTTCGTTTACAACCAGGCTCTTGGTATGCCTTGCCACAATCGCCACAATTGTTTAAGCAACTTTTGATGGTCGCTGGTATGGAACGTTATTATCAAATTGCACGATGTTTCCGAGACGAGGATTTCCGCGCAGATCGCCAACCTGAATTTACTCAATTAGATATTGAAATGTCTTTTATTGATCAAGAGGACATCCTAAATTTGATTGAAAAATTACTCGTTGAAATTTGGAAAGAAGTTAAGAATTACCAGATTCCACTTCCCATTCAACGTATGACTTACAAAGATGCGATGGATCGTTTTGGTTCTGATAAACCAGATTTGCGTTTTGGTTACGAGTTAACTGAGATGACTGATTTCTTTAAAGATACAACTTTCCGCGTATTTCAAGCGCCTTATGTCGGTGCAGTGGTTATGCCTGGGGGCGCTGATTCACCACGTCGCGAATTGGATGCTTGGCAGGATTGGGCAAAAGCGCGCGGGGCAAAAGGACTTGCTTATATATTGGTACAAGCAGATGGCAGTTTAGCTGGACCGGTTGCCAAAAATTTATCTGAAAGTGAAATTGCAAATGTCGCAAGCAAAGCTGGCGCAAAAGCTGGCGATGCAATTTTCTTTGCAGCTGGCGCTCGAAGCGAATCACAAGCGTTACTTGGCGCCGTTCGTTTAGAGATTGGCAAACGCCGTAATTTAATTGATTCAGAAAAGTGGGAATTTCTTTGGGTAGTAGATGCACCAATGTTTGAACCAACTGAAAATGGTGGATGGACAGCAGTGCATCATCCATTTACTGGACCAAAACCAGAGTTTGCTAAGACCTTTAAGAATGATCCAGGTAATGCTTTGGCATACGCCTATGACATTGTTTTGAACGGAACCGAATTAGGTGGCGGTTCAATTCGTATTCATGATCGCCAAGTTCAACAGGATGTATTTGAAGTTATTGGTTTGACTGATGAAGAGGCGCAGAGCAAGTTTGGATTCTTACTTGATGCCTTTCAGTATGGACCACCACCACACGGTGGACTTGCAATCGGAATCGATCGCTTATGTGCATTGCTTGCTGGAGCAGAATCTATTCGTGAAGTTATAGCTTTCCCTAAAACAGCTTCGGGTGGCGATCCATTAACTGGTGCACCAACTCCAATCACTGCCGCACAGCGAAAAGAAGCGGCAATAGATGCAAAGCCGGAATCGGAAAAGAAATAATGTTTAAGAAAATCACAGCAACTGCGATAGTGCTGTTGCTGCTGAGCGCTTGTACTCCATCCAAACAATATGAAGGCAGTAAGAGCGATGGGGCTTTTTACGCCGTACCTAACGGATGGCATCGAGTTGACAGCAAATTATTGACCAAAGAAGAGAGTAAAAACGCTAGCCAAGAAGCGTTAGATCGATTATCTATGGTTACTTATCAGATGGGCTTTTCTAAGGCGAAATCCATTTCAACTCGTGATGTATTCATGCTAAAACCTACCGACGAACCGGTTTTATATGTGCGATTTAGAGATTTGTTTCCAGAAGAACGAAACTCTATTAGTCTAAATACGTTACGAAATATTATTTTGCCTATAACTGATCTGCTAGATGGCACCATCAATAATGACCGAAATTTTCAACTATATGATGACCAAGAAGTCGTGGAAAAAGGCGGCCGTGGGGTAAATCTGCTTTACAGTTTTGATTATGAAGGCGTCAATGAGACTGTTAATCAAGTGGCATTGTATTCCAACGATCAATCCAAGATTTATCTCTTTATCATTCGCTGTTCAACAACTTGTTACAAGAAAAACATTGACGAAATAGATGAAATAGTAAAGTCTTTTACTGTTAGAGGAGCATGATGAGCGATACTGAGAGCCGTAAACGAGATTCCGAACGTCGAACTCGAGTTCATTTATCCTTCTTTGACCGCATCAAGTTTGTGCTGCTTTTTAGTATTACATACCTAGTACTTGTTTGGGCGCTACTTTCCGAGAACCCTATTTATAGTGTTCAAGATGCAGCGATTAAAGTCGCAAATGATAAATCTTGGCTATTTTGGTTAGCTGCGATTGAAATAATAAGACAAATTCATTTCTTGATTTCCGAATTTATTTCACCATACCACCGATTATGGCAATGGTATTTCAAATCAGTAGATCGAGTAATTCATATCTTTTCTGATTGGACACGCTATCGAATTTCTAGGGTGGTTAAGTGGTTAATCTGGATAGCTATTACCGCTGTTATATTGGGTGCAATCTATAAATTGCCGCCAGCGCAGGCGTTATTTATGGCACCACAAGCGCTTTGGTCTGCACTTCCGATGTTGGCTCAGTTGCTCTTTGCAGTCGTATTTATATTAATTCAATTTGTGGCCATGTTCTGGTTCTTAAGTCGTGGCGGTATTGATACCTATTTTCCTGACGACATCAATACCCGTTTTAGTGATGTATGGGGTCAAGATCATGTTGTCGAACGTATTCGTGAAAATTTACTGTTTCTAGAAGATCCAGAATCCATTGAACGCCATGGCGGTTATGTTCCCGGTGGAATTTTGCTATGGGGGCCACCAGGAACCGGAAAAACTTTAATGGCCGAGGCAATGGCGGGTGAAACTGGTAAACCATTCATATTTGTTGATCCAGGTGCTTTTAATAATATGTTTTTCGGTGTTGGCGTATTGAAGGTTAAGTCTTTATTTAGAAAATTACGTAAATTAGCGCTGAGGTATGGTGGAGTAGTCGTATTTTTCGATGAAGCTGATGCACTTGGAAATCGCGGCATTGTTACAACTGGACAGAGAATGAATTCTGAGATGAGTTCGGTAAATTGTCATGGCGGTAATTATTTATCTGAATCTGCTATCAATGTTTTAACCAGAGAAAAATTTGTAGTTGGAGGAGCTGCAGGTGGCGGTGGCGCAGGAATGGGCACATTGCAAGCGCTCTTAACGGAATTATCTGGACTTAAAAAACCTCGAGGATTCTTTAATCGAATTGTTCGTCGCACACTTGGAATGCGTCCTAAGAATCCACCTAAGTATCGAATTCTCGTGGTTATGGCAACAAATATGCCAGAAGCTCTTGATGAAGCTTTGTTACGTCCAGGTCGTATTGATCGTATGTATCGTGTTGGTTATCCAAGCAAGAACGGCCGTGTACGTACATATCAAGGTTATTTAGATAAGGTTTCACATCTGTTAGAACTAAGTGATATTGAAAAATTAGCAATTATGACTCCATACTCAACTGGAGCCACCATCAAAGATATGATCAACGAAGCTTTAATCATTGCAATTCGTGATGGCCGTACTGCTATAACTTGGGCAGATGTTTTGAGAGCTAAACAACAGAAGGAACTTGGACCTTCAGAAGATGTTGAATATATTGAACGTGAACGCCATGCAATTGCAGTTCATGAAGCTTGTCATGCGGTAGTTGCTCATCGAGTGCGTCAACATATGACCATTGACTTGGCTACTATTGAAAAAGGATCAGATTATTTAGGCATGGTTGCTTCAATTCCGCCAGATGATCAATTCACTCGATGGAAGAGTGAATATCAATCAGACATTTTGGTTTCTTTAGCTTCCTTAGCGGGAGAACGGATGTTTTTTGAAGATGATAATTCATCAGGTGTTTCTGGAGATTTAGAATCGGCAACAACCATTGCAAGTTTGATGGAAGGTCATTGGGGAATGGGTTCAACCATCTCATCACACGCTTCAAATAGGAGATTTGAAGTAGGCGCCCCCGGTGGAGGTAAAGGCCCAGATCAAAATGATCGGGAATTACGTCGGGATCTTTCTGATCGCATCGAAGATAATTTAAACCAATTATTGGAAAAGGCCGAACTACTTTTAAAACAAAACAAAAAGGAAGTTTTGGCTTTAGCGCATGCTTTAGAAACTTACAAAACACTGCCGGGTGATGATGTAGCAGCTGTTATAAATTGCGAAGTGGGTACCTTGGCTGATGGTCGACCATATGCAGATGCTTCATTTATGAAAGAAATTGAGGCTTATCACAAGGCATGCGTAAGCGCACATAGAGAACATCGCGCTCCCGAAATTCCACTTCCTGTATATAAGGCTTGATAAGGTAGCGACATGGGACCAGGTGGCATCGCAACAATCATCGCATCAATATCACTGTTAGTAATTGCGATTGCGATTGGTTATGCCGTCGTTCGGCTTGGCCGATTAATCGATGAAGCCAAGGTGTCTATAAAGGTTTTCACAGATGAAACTACCCCTTTAATTAAAGAATCCACACGCACAGTTGAATTGGTAAATGGCCCACTAGAGAGCATCAATAAAATAACTAAAAATGTAGAATCAGTTTCAGACAAGATTGCTGGCGCAACCGATAATTTCGTAAGTAAGGGTGGACCAGCAGTAAAGGCTCTTGGGTTCTTGGCATCTGCCGCTAGCGCATCAAAGAAACGTGGAAAGAAAAAGTAATTGGAATCAGCAGATATTCGCGCAAGATGGTTGCGCTTCTTTGAGTCTGGAAACCGGGAGAATCTGCCGCACGTAGTTGTTCCATCAGCATCACTGATTGCAGATGATCCAAATTTACTTCTTGTAAATGCGGGCATGGTTCCTTTTAAACCATTCTTTTTAGGTGAAGTAACTCCTCCTTATAAAAGAGCAACATCTGTCCAAAAATGTGTTCGTACCCTGGATATTGATGAAGTAGGAAAGACCACTAGACATGCATCTTTCTTTCAAATGTGTGGCAATTTCTCGTTTGGAGATTATTTTAAAGAGGGTGCGATTTCATTAGCTTGGGATCTTTTAACTCGTCCCGTTTCTGATGGTGGTTATGGATTTCCAGAGAATCGCTTATGGGTGACGGTCTACGAAGATGATGACGAAGCGGCCGACATTTGGCACAAGAAAATCGGAGTTCCCAAGGAACGTATTCAGCGTCGCGATATGAACGATAACTATTGGTCAATGGGTGTTCCTGGGCCATGTGGTCCATGCTCAGAGATTTATTACGATCGCGGACCGGAATACGGTAAAGATGGTGGCCCAATTGCGGATGAAGAACGTTACTTAGAAGTTTGGAATTTAGTTTTCATGCAATTCGAACGAGGTGCTGGCGCTGGTAAAACGGATTACCCAATACTCGGTGAATTGCCTAATAAGAATATAGATACTGGTTTAGGCCTAGAACGCATGGCTGCAATCTTGCAAGGTGTCGAAAATATCTATGAAATTGATACCACCAGAATTATCTTGGACAAAGCGGTCGAATTAACTGGCGTTAAATATGGTTCGACACCGAAGAGCGATGTATCGCTCCGCGTTATCGCAGATCATGCGCGAACTGCTGCTATGTTAATTTGTGATGGCGTGACTCCAGGCAATGAAGGTCGTGGTTATGTTTTACGTCGCATGATGCGCCGTACTATTCGAAATATGCGTCTTTTAGGTTCTCAAGAACCAATCATCAAAGATTTAATTGAAGCTTCCATTAAAGCAATGGGCCCTCAGTATCCAGAATTGGTAACTGATCAAATTCGAATTCAAAAAGTGGCAATTGCTGAAGAAGATTCATTCTTACAAACCCTCAAATCAGGAACTCAAATTTTTGATTCAGCGGCAAGCGAGATCAAATCTGGAGGAGGCAAGACACTTTCGGGTGATGCTGCCTTTAAATTGCACGATACGTACGGTTTCCCAATCGATTTAACCCTTGAGATGGCCAATGAACAAGGTTTGCAAGTTGATGCCGAAGGATTCCGTCGACTAATGAAAGAGCAAAAGGATCGCGCAAAGGCCGATTCCAAAGCGAAAAAGAGTGGACATACTGACTTAACTGAATATCGGAAGATTGCAGATGAGTCGGGTTTATCTGAATTTATTGGTTACAGTGCGATTGATTCACAATCGCGAGTTCGTGGGCTGCTTGTTGATGGAAAGAGTTCTAAATCAGCACATGAAGGCGATGAGATAGAAATAGTGCTAGATCGAACGCCCTTCTACGCCGAAGGCGGTGGACAACTGGCTGATGGCGGTCTAATCACATTAGCTAATGGCACCAGAATTCAAATTGATGATGTACAAACTCCAGTTCCATCATTAAGTGTTCACCGAGGCAGAGTGATTGTTGGTGCGGTTGAAGTGGGGAATGAAGTACATGCGGCAATTGATTTAGAACGTCGCCGTGCTATTTCACGTGCACACTCTGCAACTCATATGGTTCATAAAGCTTTTCGTGAAATTCTGGGCGAAACAGCAACACAGGCGGGTTCTGAAAACTCCCCAGGCCGTTTCCGTTTTGATTTTCCGGCTACAGGTGCAGTTCCTGCATCCGTACTTAATGATGTTGAATCCCGAGTCAATTCTTTGTTATTAGAAGATTGGGAAGTCACTGCAGAAGTGATGAGCCAAGCTGAAGCAAAACAGCTTGGTGCTATGGCGCTTTTCGGTGAGAAATACGGTGATCGAGTACGCGTAGTAAGTGTTGGGGATTGGGCACGAGAACTTTGTGGTGGTACACATGTTTCGCGAACTGGACAACTTGGAGTTGTGAAATTACTTTCGGAATCATCAATTGGCGCTGGGGTACGACGCGTCGAAGCTCTAGTGGGTGTAGATGCATACAAGTTTTTAGCGCGTGAGCATATTCTGGTTAATCAATTAACTGATTTAATCAAAGGCGCAAGAAGTGAGGAACTTCCGGAACGTGTTTCAGATTTGATTAATAGATTAAAGGACAGCGAAAAGGAACTCGGACAGGTTCGGTCTCAACAGGCTTTGGCCCAAGTCTCTGGATTGATTGAGAACGCTAAGAATTTAGGAGATTTTAAATTATTAGCAGCACAGATTGCAGATGGCATTTCAGTTGATGATTTACGGACAATGGCATTAGATATTAAAAATCGCCTTGGTGAATCTGTGGTTGCCTTAGCAAGTGTTTCTGCTGGTAAACCAAACTTAGTAGTCGCAACATCTGAAGCAGCTCGAGCTAAAGGTGTTAAGGCCGGAGCGCTAGTTAAGCTTGCCTCAGGAATTTTAGGTGGCGGTGGTGGCGGTAAAGATGATTTCGCACAAGGTGGCGGATCTAATGTCGCAGAGATCCAAAACGCATTGATTGCGATTGAAAAGGCACTTACAAAGTAATGTCATTTGGTCGCCGACTGGGTATTGATTTCGGTCAGGCGCGAATTGGTTTAGCAATTTGTGATCTTGACGGTCTTGTTGCGACGCCCTTAACCACTCTCAAGAATGATAATTCACTCTTTATTAAATTGGGTGAAGTAATCGAAGAGTATTCGATTGTTGGAATTTACTTGGGCAAACCAAAGCATTTGAGTGGGGTTGAAGGCGCTACCGTGGAATTAGTGGCAAGTTTTGCGGAACGGTTTGCGGAAAGTTTCGACATACCTATCACATATGTTGATGAGAGGCTAACAAGTGGCGCAGCGGAGAAATTACTAAAGAATGCCGGAAAGAATAGTAAAGAGTCGCGTGGGTTAGTTGATCAACTTGCCGCTGTTGCAATTTTAGAATTAGGAATCCAAATTGAAAAACGTAATTAGCAAGTGGTGGCCGGCCGCCGCTGGTATTGCTTTCACTTTTGCGCTGGCTTTTTCACTTCATTTAATAAGAAGTAATTTGGCAGAAGTAGCTAATTACCCTTCAAGAGAAATCACTGCTAATGAAAAACTAGTTCAAATTGAAATTTCTGAAGGCGAACTCGGTTTGCAAATTGCCAAGGAATTGGCTGCGAAGAATGTAACCGCTTCAATTACCTCTTTTTACCAACTAGCCATCAGTGATCCACGCGCTCTGCAGATTGCACCGGGCACCCATGAATTAAATTTGAAAATCTCTGCAAAACAGGCGCTCGATCAACTATTGGACCCGAAGCGAAATGTGGGCTTAGTTTCAGTAATTGAAGGATCTTGGCGTAGTGAAATTATTACTAAGTTACAAGGCGTAGGTTTTACTGATGTTGAATCAGCATTAAAAAAATTGACTATTCCAAATGGTTTTAGCGCCAAAGAGGGTATCTTCTTTCCCGCGCAATATTCATTCGCAAAGGAAGCCACGGCCGCAAAAGCTCTTCAGTCCATGGTGGATCGATTCAGTATCGAAGCCAAAAAAGTTGGAATTAAAAATGAAAAAGATTTGATAATTGCTTCATTGATCCAAGCAGAAGGCGATCCAGTTGATTTTGCCAAGATTTCGCGCGTTATTTACAATAGGTTAAAAATAGGAATGCCGTTGCAACTTGATACCACTGTGCAATATGTTCTAAAGAAGCGTGGTTCGGTATTTCTTTCCACCAAATCTACTTTGATTAATTCACCTTACAACACCTATAAAAGATATGGATTGCCACCTACCCCCATAGGTAATCCCGGAATAGCGGCCATGAAGGCTGCATTAGCTCCCGCAGAAGGGGATTGGCTCTATTTCATCACGGTAAAGCCTGGCGATACTAGGTTTACCAAGTCGCATGATGAGTTCCTAATTTGGAAGAATGAGTATCAGAAGAATTTGGCAGCAGGAGCTTTTAAATGAGAAAACGAGCAGCGGTATTAGGCTCACCAATCGCACATTCATTATCTCCTGCATTACATAATGCAGCCTACTTAAGTTTAGGAATAGAAGGAAAGTACGATGCAGTAGAGGTAAGAAGTGGTGAACTCGCTGCATTTATGGACAAAGTGCGAAAAGCAGATGTTAATTGGATTGGTTTTTCACTAACAATGCCTCTTAAGGAAGAAACATTACTTGTAGCAAACAAAGTTGACGCTTTAGCTAAACAAATTAATTCTGCAAACACGTTAATTCCAACGCTGGATGGTTGGTTAGCCACCACTACAGATGTTGCTGGTTTTATCTGGGCTCTTGCGCAACATGAAGTTACTAATTTCAAGAAAGTACAGATTATTGGCGCAGGTGCGACTGCTCGTGCTGCAGCTGCTGCCATTGATGCACCTGGAAGACAAATTGAGGTAATCAGCAGAAGTGCATCTCGCGAAGCTCCAATGCGCAGCTGCGTCCTAGATGCAGAGTTATCCTTTGCAAGTTGGCACCAGATCGAATTGGATGCAGATTTAGTAATCAACACCTCTCCTAAAGGCGCAGCTGATGAGTTGCCATCTGGTACGGGAGTTCTTTTTGAAGCTCTATACGAACCTTGGCCGACTAAATTGGCAGCAAAATGGCAGGGTAAAGTTATTGATGGAATGGATTTACTTATTCATCAAGCCATTGATCAAATTCATCTAATGACCAATTTTGTTATTGATAGAAAACTTATGTATCAAGTATTACGTACTGCTGGGGAGGCGGAACTTAAAGATCGCCAATGATTTGGTTTCTAGTTGCAGTAGTAGCTTCAGCTACTTATTGTGATTTGAAATCACGTCGAATCCCTAATTGGCTCACTTATTCCGCAATATTTTTCTCAATTTTCTGGTTTGACTCATTCCTGTTAATTGCAATCTTCATAGGTGTCGTATGTGCTCTTTTGTTTTCAAAATGGATTGGTGCGGGTGATATCAAGTTGGCTGTCGCAATCTCAATTTGGTCACATATTTTGAATCTGAGCCAATATTGGATTTATTTTGCACTCTTGTTTGGTGGATTTTCAGGCCTGATGAATCGTCAGAAATCAATCGCTTTTGCGCCATATATGGCGGCTGGTATTTTGGCAGCAAATTTGGCACGAAGTAAGGGAATCATCTGAAATAATTACCCAATGCGTTGGTTAACAGCAGGGGAGTCACACGGTCCGTTATTGACCGGAATTATTGAAGGTTTGCCTGCTCACATAGCCATCACAACTGCAGATATTGATCGAGAATTATCTCGACGACGATTAGGTTTTGGTCGCGGAGCGAGACAAAATTTTGAAGCAGATAAGGTAACCATCACTGGCGGGATACGTTTAGGCCAATCTCAAGGTGGTCCAATCTCTATTCAAGTTGCGAATAGCGAATGGCCAAAATGGGAAAAGGTAATGTCAGCTGATCCAATTCCCGAAGCTGAAATTTCTAAATTGGCACGAAATGCACCATTAACTAGACCACGTCCTGGCCATGCAGATTTAGTTGGAATGCAGAAGTATGGATTTAATGATGCCCGAGCTATTTTGGAGAGAGCATCTGCACGAGAAACTGCGGCCCGTGTTGCTCTAGGAGCAGTTGCTAAGGCATTTCTAAAGCAATCAGTTGATGTTGAGATATTGAGTCATGTAGTTTCAATAGGTCAAGCCAAGGTCGCAGAAAATGTTCCATTGCCATCAATGTCCGATTTGAAACAGATTGATAATGATCCGGTCCGATGCGCTGATGCTGTTGCTTCTGCAAAGATGGTGAAGGAGATTGAAGCAGCACATAAAGATGGCGACACTTTGGGTGGAGTTGTAGAGGTAATTTGTTTCAATGTACCAATTGGCCTTGGGTCTCATGTGCATTGGGATCGCAGGTTAGATTCTCGCCTTGCTGGCGCTCTCATGGGTATTCAAGCGATCAAAGGTGTAGAACTTGGTGATGGTTTTACTACTGCAACTCGCCGCGGTTCAGTGGCGCATGATGAAATTGAATTAGTAAACGGCGAAATAGTTCGAAGAACCAAGAGAGCTGGCGGCACCGAAGGTGGAATTTCAAACGGTGATTTGTTACGAGTTCGTGCAGCAATGAAACCAATATCTACGGTTCCAAAAGCACTCGATACGATCGATGTTGCAACCGGAGAAGCGGCAAAGGCGATTAACCAGCGATCAGATGTTTGTGCGGTTCCGGCAGCTGGCGTAGTTGCTGAAGCAATGGTGGCCTTGGTTTTAGCAGAAGCAGTATTGGAAAAATTCGGTGGCGATTCTGTTTCTGAAACTCGGAGAAATTTCCAAAGTTATATCGAGAATTTGCCATACAAATAATGGCGCCAAAGGTAGTACTAATGGGTCCTATGGGTGCTGGTAAGACTACGGTCGGGAAAGAAGTTGCCGATCGATTATCTATTCCCTTCGCAGATACTGATTCTTTAATCGAAATTGATCAGGGAAAATCAGTTTCTGAAATTTTTGTAGAAGATGGTGAACCGCATTTCCGGCTGGTTGAGGAAAGTATTGTGATTGATGCACTACTTTCAGAAACGGGAGTTTTGTCGCTTGGTGGAGGTTCAGTTATGAATGACGCGGTAGCAAAATCATTACAAAATTCTCCAGCAAAGAAGATTTTTCTTGATATTTCACTTGCCGCAGTTTCACCCAGAGTGGGATTTGATAACGCGAGGCCCTTACTTATGGTGAATCCAAGACAAAAATGGGCTGAGTTAATGAATTTACGTAGACCAACTTATGAGTCGTTGGCTGATCTGACCATTGAAGTTAGTGAGAAATCGGTTTCAGAGATTGCTGATCAGATAATAGGTTCGCTATGAAAACAGTTCCAGTTAATGCAGAGCATACATATCAGGTTGAAATTGGAGTTGATTGGCAGATTGCCTTAAACGATTGGACTGAGGGACGCAATAAAGTTGTAGTTATTAAGAGCGAAGCTCATGAACTAAAAACTAATTTCGAAACAATTGAAATTCCCGATGGTGAAGCTGGTAAATCACCAGAAGTGTTACTTAGGGTATGGCAAAGATTAGGCGAGTTAAATTTAAATCGCCAAGATTTAATCGTTGGTATCGGTGGTGGAACAGTTACAGATTTTGCAGGTTTTGCCGCTGCTACCTGGTTACGAGGAATAGATTGGGTCGCCGTACCAACCACCATCGCGGGAATGGTTGATGCATCAGTTGGGGGAAAAACGGGAATTAATTCCAATCACGGGAAAAATTTAATCGGTTCGTTTCATTCGCCAAGAGCGGTTCTGATTGATTTGGATTGGATCAAAACGTTATCGGAACGCGATATCGCTGCTGGAATGGCAGAGGTGGTTAAATGTGGATTCATTGCAGATCCGAAAATTCTTGAGATTTTAGAAGATAAATCGCTTAAGGATGTCTGCCATGATCAAGAGCTTCAATTCGAACTTATCCATAGAGCGGTTTCAGTAAAGGCGAAAGTAGTTAGTGAAGATTTTAAAGAAAGCTTCTTACGCGAAATATTAAATTATGGTCATACTTTAGGTCACGCCATCGAAAAGCATTCCAATTACCAAATAAGACATGGTGAGGCAATCTCTATTGGTATGTGCTTCATCGCCGAATTGGCGCGCATCAAAGGTCAGCTAACTACAGAACTTGTGACTAAGCATTACCTGGTGTTGCAAGCCTTGAAGTTGCCGACTACTTACAAAAAGGGCGCTTGGGCGGAACTATTGCAATTGATGGGTATTGATAAAAAAGTGCGGAATGGGAGCCTTCGATTTGTGGCTATAGAAGATATCGGTAAAACAAATCGCATTGAAACTGTAACCAACGATGAGTTAACTAGTGCGTATGAGAGAATATCCAAATGAAAATCCTAGTACTTAATGGTCCTAATTTAGCGCGATTGGATATTCGTGACTCAAAACATTATGGCAATCTTAATTGGGAGCAATTAAAGAGTCTGATTCAAGTTAATGCAGAGGAATTAGGTTTCGAAGCGGATGTGCGACAGAGCGATGATGAAGCTACATTAGTTGGTTGGCTTCATGAGGCAGCGGATAATAATCTTCCAGTTATTATTAATCCGGCCGCTTTCACCCATTATTCTGTAGCAATTCATGATGCGGCAGAAATGGTAAAAGCTCCAATAATCGAAGTGCATTTATCGAATCCAATGGCTCGCGAAGAATTTAGACATACTTCAGTAATAAGCGGTGTGGCCAAAGGAACTATTGCGGGTTTTGGCGCCAATTCATACATTTTGGCGTTAAACGCGTTGAAATCAATCGTTTCGTAATTTTTCTTAATCGCATCAGACAGGTAAACTTTGCGAGTTAATTACCTAGGAGCTTCTTGTGGCAACAACCAATGATCTTAAGAATGGCATGACATTAAATATCGACGGCTCGCTTTGGACCGTTGTGGAATTTCAACATGTGAAGCCTGGCAAAGGCCCAGCTTTCGTACGCACCAAGATGAAGCAAGTGCTCACCGGAAAAGTTGTTGAAAAAACTTTTAATGCTGGCGTAAAAGTAGAAGTTGCGGTGGTTGAGAAGCGCGACATGCAATATCTCTATAAAGATGGTGCGGATTTTGTCTTCATGGATACGGTCACTTACGATCAAATCACAATTTCTGAAGCCACCGTCGGTGATGCAGCTAATTTCATGTTAGAGAATGCTGAAGTTATTGTGGCTATGAATGAGGGCAATCCTCTTTACGTAGAGTTACCTGCCTCTGTGGCACTTGAAATAACCTACACCGAACCTGGTATCCAAGGTGATCGTTCATCAGGTGGTACTAAACCAGCAACTTTACAAACAGGAATTGATATTCAAGTTCCGCTTTTTATTAAACAGGGCGAAAAAGTTTTGGTTGATACCCGAGATGGGTCATATTTGGGTCGCGCTTAAGACTGCAAATATTCCTCAAATTCGATAATCA
>CAYYFI010000006.1:19646-41285 GCA_964471265.1 uncultured Actinomycetes bacterium
ATGACGCAACGCAGCAAGGCCAGAAAAGAAGCCTTGGATCAGCTTTTTCAAGCTGATTTGCGAGCATCCGAAATTAATGTCGGCCAAACGCGCGACTATGCCATCGAAATACTCAATGGTGTGAAATCAAATCTCGCAAGAATTGATGAGCTGATTCGCACGTATATAAGGGGTTGGGATTTTGATCGCATTCCTAGCGTGGATCGCAATATTTTAAGGCTGGCCATTTGGGAATTACTTTGGAGCGCTACACCCGAAGCGGTCGTAATTGATGAAGCTCTCAAGCTGGCATCGGAGTTCTCAACCGAAGAGAGCGCAAACTTTGTACATGGCGTCTTAAGTAAGTTGGCGAGCCTTAAGGGGCAGATCGCGCTTTAATCAGTTATACTCTGCACCGATCCTTTAACGACCCATCCAGAGAGGTGGGGAAGGTGGTAAGAATGAATTCTGCGGATATTTCGCGCGCGCTTACGCGCATCTCACATGAGATCCTTGAACGTAACTCTGGTTCAGATAATTTAGTAATTTTGGGAATCCCAACTCGCGGTGCACATCTAGCAAATCGCATTGCAATTCAAATCTCGCAAATTGAGAGTAGAGAAGTGGCATCTGGCACTCTAGATGTCACGCTACATCGCGATGATCTGCGAACCAGAGCACCGAAACCGTTAATGCCTACCTCAATCCCAACTGATGGCATCGAAGGTAAAGATGTTATTTTGGTCGATGATGTGCTCTATTCAGGTCGCACAATTCGGGCAGCTTTGGATGCTTTAGGCCAAATTGGCAGACCTAGAACGGTTCAATTAGCAGTTCTGGTAGATCGAGGCCATCGCGAACTTCCGATTCGAGCAGATTTCGTTGGAAAGAATCTGCCAACAAATGCAAATCAAAATGTGAAAGTTTTTCTCACTGAAGTTGATGGTCGAGACGAAGTTGTGGTGACCTCATGAAACACCTACTGTCTATCAATGACCTCTCTTATGAGGATTCCATTGCAATTTTAAACACCGCGCAAGAATTAGCACGCGTTTCAGATGGACCAATGAAAAAGTTACCAACTTTGCGTGGTCGCACAATTGTTAATCTCTTCTACGAAGATTCAACCCGAACCCGCATATCTTTTGAAGCAGCCGCAAAGCGACTTTCAGCAGATGTGATCAATTTCAGTGCAAAAGGATCTTCGGTTTCTAAAGGCGAATCTTTGAAGGATACCGCTTTGACATTGCAAGCCATGGGAGCCGATGCGGTAATTATCCGACATAGTGCATCTGGAGCAGCTCGTCGGCTAGCAGATTCAGAGTGGACTTCTGGAATTGTGGTGAATGCCGGAGATGGAACTCATGAACATCCATCGCAAGCGCTACTAGATGCATTCACCATACGGAAACATTTATCGCACGGCTCGCCAGATTTGAAAGGGATAAAAGTTGCAATCGTAGGAGACGTTTTGCATTCACGTGTGGCACGTTCTAATGTGCTTTTACTTGAGAAATTAGGCGCAAAAGTTTTTCTAGTTGCACCACCAACATTATTGCCGGTAGGTGTTGAAAATTGGCCTGTAACAGTCTCTTTTGATTTAGATGATGTACTGCCAGAGGTTGATGCAGTAATGATGCTTCGAGTTCAGCTAGAAAGAATGTCAGATTCATTTTTTCCAAGTGCCCGCGAATATTCTCGATATTTTGGGTTGAATCAAGATCGTCTTGCAAAATTAAAACCTAATGCAATAGTTATGCACCCCGGGCCTATGAATCGTGGCCTTGAAATAACGGCCGAATCAGCTGACTCTGCTCGAAGTGTAATTGTCGAGCAAGTTAGCAATGGCATTAGTGTAAGAATGGCAATCCTCTATCTATTGCTGGCAGGTGAAATGTGAAATATCTGATAAAAAACACTAATTTAAATGGTGAGATTACCGATATCGCAATCAGTGAAGGAATTTTCACTCAAATTGCTCCAAATTTGAAGCTGGAAAATTATCAAATTATTGATGCTAAGGAAACTATCGCACTACAAGGATTAGTTGATTTACATACACATTTGCGTGAACCAGGTAAGGAAGATTCCGAAACTGTTGCCACCGGATCGTTAGCAGCAGCAAAAGGCGGCTTCACCGCTGTCTCAGCCATGGCCAACACTTCTCCGGTAGCGGACACTGCAGGTGTTGTCGAACAAGTTTTTCGGTTAGGACAGGAATGTGGTCTAACTGCTGTATTTCCAATTGGAGCGGTAACCAAATCTTTAGCAGGTCAAGAATTAGCTGAAATAGGAGCAATGGCCGATTCAATTGCACAAGTGAGAGTTTTCAGCGATGATGGTAATTGCGTAAGTAATCCTTTAGTGATGAGACGCGCATTGGAATATATAAAGAAATTCGATGGCGTCATTGCGCAACATGCCCAAGACCCATCGCTTACTGCCGATGCTCAAATGAACGAGGGCACCATTTCTTCACAGCTTGGTTTAAAAGGCTGGCCAGCAATTGCAGAAGAAGCGATCATTGCGCGCGATGTTTTGCTTGCAGATCATGTTCAATCAAGAATTCATATCTGCCATTTAACAACTGCTGGTGGAGTAGAAATAATTCGTTGGGCGAAAGCACGAGGAATAAACGTCACCGCAGAGGTAACACCGCATCATCTCTTATTAACAGATGAATTGGCCACAACTTATGATCCCGTTTATAAAGTAAATCCACCGCTACGCACTCAGCGGGATGTGATGGCACTACGTGAAGGATTAGCAGATGGCACAATCGATATCGTTGCCACTGACCATGCTCCACATCCAACGGAAAGCAAAGAGTGTGAATGGCAATACGCGGCCTTTGGAATGTTGGGTTTGGAAACAGCGCTGCCAGTTGTCTGGCAAACCATGATTGAAAGTAAATTGATGGATATTCAAACTTTGCAGAAACGAATGTCCACGACTCCAGCTGAGATTGGCCGTTATCACAAGCAAGGTTTAACGATAGCTGTAGGTGCTCCTGCTAACTTGACCCTCTATGCACCTAATCAAAGTTGGAAAGTAGATCGGGATTTGGTTGCATCGAAAAGTCGCAATACCCCATTTCATGGAATGGAGTTTGGAGGACGAGTGATTGCAACATTTTTTGAAGGAAGAGAAAGTTGGAGGCAGATTTAATTGTCTAAAACGCTCTCAAAAGCTTTTCTAGTTCTTGATGATGGAAAAATTTTCGAAGGAACATCTTGGGGGGCCGAAGGTCGCACCTTTGGTGAAGCAGTTTTTGCAACCGGTATGACTGGATATCAAGAGACTCTCACTGATCCTTCGTACCACAAACAAGTTGTAGTTATGACTGCGCCGCACGTTGGAAACACGGGCTGGAACACTGAAGATAATGAGTCGGAAAAAATCTGGGTGAGTGGATTTGTAGTGCGTAACCCTTCTCCAATAACAAGCAATTGGCGTTCAGAAAATTCATTGGAATCTGAATTAAAGAGGCAGCATGTTGTAGGTATCTCTGGAATAGATACCCGTGCTTTAACACGACACCTAAGAGATCGTGGGGCAATGAGAGTAGGCATTTTCAGTGGTGAAGAACTAAGTCGTGAAGAAATGGTTATCGAAGTGCGCAAGATGGATCAAATGAGTGGCGCTTTTCTAGCCGAAGATGTTTCTACGGATAACAAATATGTTGTACCTGCAGTAAATCCAAGATTTAAGGTCGTGGCATTAGATCTAGGAATCAAGGCTGCAACACCCCGCTCATTCGCAGAGCGAGGTGTAGAAGTGACCGTAGTTCCATTTAACTATACCTCAGAGCAGATTCTGCAACTTAAACCTGATGGGGTTTTTCTTTCTAATGGTCCAGGAGATCCATCCACTATGGATGCAGTTGTTGAGACGGTTAGAGAGATTCTAAACGCGGAAATCCCAATTTTTGGAATTTGTTTTGGTCATCAAATTCTTGGACGCGCACTTGGTTTTGAAACTTATAAATTACAGTTTGGTCACCGAGGAATTAATCAACCTGTTTTAGATAAATTGACTGGCAAAGTAGAGATCACCGCGCATAACCATGGTTTTGCACTCAAAGCACCAACAGAAGGCATCTTCACAACTGTTTATGGTCGCGGCGAAGTCACTCATATAGGTTTAAATGATGGTGTTGTAGAAGGAGTGCGCTTGATCGACAAGCCTGCATTTAGTGTCCAGTACCACCCTGAAGCAGCTGCGGGGCCGCACGATGCCAATTATTTATTTGATCGATTCGTGAATTTAATGGAGGAACATTCAAATGGCCATTGATTCAGGAATTAAGAGCGTATTAGTTATCGGTTCAGGACCAATTGTTATTGGTCAAGCATGCGAATTCGATTATTCAGGCACTCAAGCTTGCCGCGTTTTAAAGAGTGAAGGCATTCGAGTAATTCTTATAAATTCAAATCCAGCGACAATCATGACCGATCCAGAATTCGCAGATGCCACTTACATAGAACCAATTACTCCAGAAGCCATAGAACAGATTTTGATTAAAGAGCGTCCCGATGCGGTGCTTGCCACGCTTGGCGGACAAACAGCATTGAACGCTGCTATGGGTTTACATGAACGCGGAATTTTGCAGAAACATGGAGTTAAGTTAATTGGCGCTGATGTTGATGCGATTCAGCGTGGTGAAAATCGTGAATTATTCCGCGCAATTGTTGAAAAAGTAGGTGGCGAATCCGCAAAATCAATTATTTGCCACACGATGGCTGAATGCTTGGCCGCGGTAAAAGAATTGAATTATCCAGTTGTAGTACGTCCATCTTTCACCATGGGGGGTTTGGGATCCGGAGTAGCTTTCAATGAACCAGAATTAGAACAAATTGCTGGAGCTGGATTGCGTCATAGCCCAACCTCTGAAGTTTTATTGGAAGAATCGATTCTTGGCTGGAAAGAATATGAACTTGAAGTTATGCGTGATCGTAAAGATAACGTGGTGATTGTATGTTCTATTGAAAATTTAGATCCAATGGGAGTGCATACCGGGGATTCGATAACCGTAGCGCCTGCACTTACTTTGACTGATGTCGAATACCAGAAGTTGCGCAATCTTTCCATAAATATTATTCGCGAGGTTGGCGTAGATACCGGTGGTTGCAATATTCAGTTCGCAGTTAATCCAACAAACGGTCGCATAATCGTGATTGAAATGAACCCCCGAGTGTCCAGATCTTCGGCATTAGCATCGAAAGCAACAGGTTTTCCGATTGCGAAAATAGCCACTAAGTTGGCGATTGGATACACCTTAGATGAGATTCAAAATGACATAACTAAAGTAACACCAGCTTCATTTGAGCCAACTTTAGATTACATTGTGGTCAAAGTGCCTCGTTTTGCTTTTGAAAAGTTTGCCGATGCGGATCCAAGACTTACCACCACAATGAAATCAGTGGGCGAAGCCATGGCTATAGGTAGATCTTTCCCTGAAGCTCTTCAAAAAGCACTTCGCTCCCTGGAGCGTAAAGAAGCGGTATTTACTTTTCCATTCGATAAGACTGCGATAAATGTTGAATCGCTTCTGGATTCTATGCGAATCCCAACCGAATATCGTTTGCAACAAGTTCAACAAGCAATGTGGGCTGGAGCTAGCGTTACCCAAGTTCATGAAGCTACAAAAATAGATCCTTGGTATCTGGAACAAATAGCGATTATCAATTCGAAAGCAGAAGAACTTGCACTTCCGGGAGAATTAGATGCTGAAATATTGTTCTCTGCTAAACAATTAGGTTTTTCCGATGCTCAAATAGCTGCAATAAGAGGCCTTACCGCAGCTGAAATACGAACTGCACGAATACATTTGGGTGTCAGACCAGTTTACAAAACGGTTGATACTTGTGCTGCAGAATTCGAAGCTTTCACGCCATATCATTATTCAACCTATGAAACAGAAACGGAAGTGGCAGCTCGAACTACACCTGCCGTTATTATTTTGGGTTCTGGTCCAAATCGAATCGGTCAAGGAATCGAGTTTGATTACAGTTGTGTCCATGCATCGTTTACATTACGCGAAGCAGGTTTTGAAACCATTATGGTTAATTGCAATCCGGAAACTGTCTCCACGGATTACGACACCAGTAATCGACTCTATTTCGAACCATTGACGTTAGAAGACGTTTTAGAAGTAATCGCGGCAGAAGAGGCAGCGGGTCCGGTATTAGGTGTTATTACGCAGCTAGGCGGGCAGACACCATTAGGACTAGCGCAGGGCCTAAAGGAAGCTGGTGTAAATATCTTGGGAACTTCGCCAGAAGCAATTAATCTGGCAGAAGAACGTGGCGCTTTTGGCAGAATTTTGCAAGAACAGAAATTAGTTGCACCTGAGTATGGCATGGCCAGTTCGCTTTTAGAGGCGAAGGATATTGCTGCCAGAATTACTTATCCTGTATTAGTGAGACCATCATATGTTTTAGGTGGTCGAGGCATGGAAATTGTTTACGACGATCAAGCTCTTGCAGGTTTTATTTCTCGAGCTACAGAAATTACGCCTGGTCATCCGGTGTTAGTAGACCGATTCCTTGATAATGCTATTGAAATCGATGTAGATGCATTATTCGATGGTGAAGAGTTATTTTTGGGTGGCGTAATGGAGCATATTGAAGAGGCGGGGATTCATTCCGGCGATAGTGCTTGCGTCTTGCCCGCAATGACAATCTCAAAATCACAACTCGATGAAATAAAAGTAGCGACCGAAAAAATTGCCCGTGGTGTAGACGTTCGCGGACTTATAAATATTCAATTTGCAATCTCAAATAATCAACTTTATGTTTTAGAAGCCAATCCGCGCGCATCTCGAACTGTGCCATTCGTATCTAAATCCACGGGTATTGCACTTGCAAAAGCTGCAGCGCGAATTGCAGTCGGAGAGACTATAAGTAAGTTAAAAACCGAAGGGTTATTGCCAAATGCCGATATCAAACCAAAGGCAGTTTCAGTTAAGGAAGTTGTTTTGCCTTGGAATAGATTCCGCCGTGTAGATGGTCGCGGTGTTGATGCTACTTTGGGTCCAGAAATGAGATCCACAGGCGAGGTTATGGGTATTTCACCAACGTTTGGTGAAAGTTATGCCAAAAGCCAGATTGCTGCATTTGGTGCGTTACCTAAATCTGGTTCAGTGTTTATTTCTTTGAGCGATAAAGATAAATCTGCTGGAATACACGCTGCCGCGAAACTTCAGGAGATGGGTTTTAATTTAATTGCAACTGCCGGTACTGCAGCTATATTGAAAGAACAGGGAATTAGCGCCACCATAGTCAGAAAGCATTCCGAGGGCACGGGTCCACTTGGCGAAAAAACTATCGTTGAACAGATGGTTTCCGGTCAAATTGATTTAGTTATAAATACTCCGGTAGGTCGAGGATCTAGACAGGATGGTTGGGTTATTCGAACCACCGCAGTGCAAAGATCGATTCCATGCATCACAACAGTGGCGGGCTTTAATGCTGCAGTTGAAGGAATAAAAGCCATAAGAAATTCAGATTTAAATG
Organism: uncultured Actinomycetes bacterium; assembly: GCA_964471265.1. Classification (GTDB taxonomy): domain Bacteria; phylum Actinomycetota; class Actinomycetes; order Nanopelagicales; family Nanopelagicaceae; genus ZLKRG08. Next base: position 27,143 of record CAYYFI010000006.1, read on the forward strand.
TTAAGTCTTTGCAGGATTGGTTGGTCGAAATTGCCAATTAATAAGCAAGCTGTGCACCTGCAAGCAGTTTTAGTCAGTAATCGACGTATCGGTGTTTACCATCAACTGGTGCTAGAAATAGGCGATTTAGTTAAACATGTAAAGCCAGGACATTTCATTGCAATTTCAGTAGGCGGCGAAGCATCCAAGATGGTGTTGCGTAGAGCTTTTGCAATTTCCCGTATAAGTGATCGTGGAACAATTGAATTGATTGTTTCGCCACAAGGCGCAGGTTCTAAATGGCTCTGCGCACAAAGTGAAGGTGCGGCTATTGATGTCATCACGCCGCTTGGAACTAATTTTGGAATTCCAACTGAGCCAGTCACCGCTCTTTTAGTTGGAGGTGGATACGGTTCCGCGCCATTGTTTGGACTTGCCGAAATGTTAAAGAGCCGAGGCTGCCGAGTGGTGATGGCTTTAGGTGCAAGTACCGCATCGAAAATTTACGCGCCATTGGAAGGCAAACGTGCCGCCACATTATTAAAGATTTTTACTGAAGATGGGAGTGCTGGTGACCAAGGTCGAGTTACCGATGTTTTAGCAGATTTAATCTCAGAATACGATGCAAGAGTCATTTATTCCTGTGGCCCTATGCCGATGTTAGAAGCTGTTTCTCAAATTGCAATCGCGCACGACATTGCTCATCAATGTGCGGTTGAGGAATCAATGGCATGTGGTGTAGGAATCTGCATGACATGCGTGATTCCGGTCAAAACTACAACTGGTGAAATTAAGAATTTGCGTAGCTGTATAGATGGACCAGTGATGGATGGCGATTTTGTGCAGTGGCATTTAGTAGGTAAACAATTATGAGTTTGGATTTCTCGACAACTCTCGGAGGCGCGTGGTTTCCGACACCACTATTTACAGCAAGTGGTTGCGCAAGTAGCGGTAAAGAGTTAGCTCAGTTTTTCCCATTGCGTGAAATTGGGGCAGTGGTTACTAAATCCATAATGCTCAAAGCCCGTGCTGGGCGTCCAACTCCTCGCATGGCAGAGACTCCAAGTGGCATGTTAAATTCAATAGGTCTTCAAGGTCCTGGTATTGATGCTTTTCTTATTGAAGATATTCCTTGGCTTGCATCGCAGGGTGCGCGAATCATTGTTTCAATTGCCGGCGAAACCGCGGAAGAGTATGGTGTTTTAGCTCGCAAACTCCGTGGCGTCTCTGGAATTTCAGCAGTTGAGGTAAATATTTCGTGTCCTAATGTTGAAAATCGCGGATTGGTATTTGCTTGCGATCCAAATAGTGCTGCAGAAGTTGTAAAAAATGTTCGCGGAATTATCGGCGGAGATCTTCCGATTCTTGCAAAACTCACTCCAGATGTAACAAATATTGCCCAGATTGCAGCCTCAGTAATCAACTCGGGAGCGGATGGAATTGCAATGATTAACACTGTGCTTGGCATGGTAATTAATACGGAAACTATGAAGCCACATCTAGGTGGCCGTACCGGCGGCTTATCAGGTCCAGCTATTCGTCCAATTGCGGTACGTGCTATTTATCAAGTCAGAGAAGCTTTACCAAACGTTTCAATTTTGGGAATGGGTGGTGTAACTAGCGGAAAAGACGCTTTTGAAATGATATTAGCTGGTGCTTCGGGAGTCTCTGTCGGCACTGCATCTTTCGGTGATCCATCTGCTGTCTACCGAATTCAAAATGAACTAAGAGAAATATTGAATACTAAAGGTTTTAGTTCCGTGAAGGAAGCAGTAGGTTTTGCCCATAGGGAGCAATCGTGATGCAGAAAAATCTTTCACCGATTATTTTGGCGGTTGACACCGCAGATCTTGATCAAGCTAAAGAGTGGGTAAGTATTACCAATGGTTTTATTGGGGTATATAAATTAGGTTTGGAATTTTTCTTGAAATTTGGCAATCCCGGCGTAACCTCTTTGCAACAGGAAACTAATGCCGAAATTTTCTTAGATTTAAAGTTGCACGATATTCCAAACACTGTGGGCGCTGCCGCTGCTCAAGTAGCTGGATTGAAGCCCAAGTTTCTAACCGTGCACGCAAGTGGTGGCGCAGCAATGATAAAGGCAGCTGCAATAAATGCACCGGAAACCGATATCACGGCCGTAACTATTCTTACATCTCTGAGCCAAGATGATATGAAATTGATTGGGTTTGAAGGGTCTGCTCAAAGTAGAGCTATTGAGTTAGCAAAACTTGCAGTTGCTTCAGGAGCTAAAGCAATCGTATGTTCACCACATGAAATTTCAGGAATTCGTGCAGCCGTAAGCGATGATATTTCGATAATCACTCCCGGAATTAGACCGAAAAATTCATCGGGTGGTGATGATCAAAAAAGAGTTATGGACCCCAAGAGTGCGATTGAAGCAGGAGCAAACTATTTAGTTATTGGCAGACCCATAACAAATGCAACAGATGTAGCAAAGGCTGCAAAAGAGATTCTCTCTGAGAGTTTGAGCTAAATGCCGACACCACCGAAATTAACACCCGAAGCGCGAGTTGCAGCGCTGGAGGCGGCCAAACAAGCACGACGTACGCGGGCAATCATTAAGGAACAAGTACGCACAGGCGAATTGAAAGTTTTTCAAGTGATCGAATTAGCTTCAACTAATGATGCGATTGCCAAAATGAGAGTTTCAGAACTCTTAGTATCCATTCCAGGAATAGGTAAAGTTCGAGTTGCTTCGATTTTAGATAAACTTGGCATCTCAGAAACTAGAAGAATCCAAGGTTTAGGGGTTTTGCAGTTGCAGAGATTAAAAAAGGAATTCTCGCCACTATCTGGCGCTATTCGTCCTGGAAAATTATTCGTTCTTTCTGGCCCAGGTGGTGTTGGTAAAAGTACTATTACAAAGGCGCTAGCAGATCATCCAGATTTTTGGGTTTCAGTATCAGCAACAACTCGTTCACCTAGGACTGGTGAACGCGATGGCATCGATTACTTCTATATTTCAAATGATGAATTCCAACGTCGCATTGATTCAAAAGAATTTCTTGAGTGGGCAGAGTTTGCAGGTAGCAAATATGGAACACCCGCAGAACAAGTTTCAGAAAAATTAGCAAAGGGTTTGAATGTAGTACTTGAAATTGAAATTGACGGCGCACGCCAAGTTCGAAAGAGCTCCCCAGAAGCCAAATTGATCTTTATTGCGCCACCTTCATGGGAGGAATTGGTTAAAAGACTTGAAGGCCGTGGCACAGATTCGAATGAGCGCAGAGCCGAGCGCCTAGCGTTAGCCCAAGAGGAGATGGCGGCTCAGAGTGAATTCGATTATGTGGTCGTAAATGACCAATTGGAAAGAGTTATCAATCAACTGCTATCTTTGGCCGCTGGTAAATAGTTAATTTATCTCAATAAGCTCAGGAGAGACATGGACGGCATCACAAATCCACCTATCGATGAACTACTAGAGAAGAGTGGTTCAAAATATAGTTTGGTGCTTTACGCTGCTAAGCGTGCACGTCAAATTAACGCCTATTACTCACAGCTCTCTGAGGGACTTCTCGAATATGTAGGACCTCTAGTTGAAACTCATGTTCACGAGAAACCACTTTCAATCGCAATGCGCGAGATAAATGATGGTCTATTGACTATCGAAAGCCTCGAACCAACTAATTAATTATCAAGGTTTAATAGGAAGCGCTCTTTAATATGTCCGAGATATTGCTCGGAGTAGGTGGCGGAATCGCTGCTTATAAATCTTGTGATTTGCTTAGGCGTCTACAAGACCTAGGTCATGAAGTTACGGTAATTCCAACGCCCGCTAGTTTAAATTTCGTTGGGAAGGCAACCTGGGAGGCTCTCTCGGGAAAAGAAGTTAACACTCAAGTTTGGGAGTCAATACCAAAAGTTAATCATGTTCAGCTGGGCGATAAAGCGGATTACATCGTTATAGCTCCGGCCACGGCAGATTTAATTGCACGGATAGCGGCAGGTCGTGCGGATGATCTATTAACTAATTCGATCTTAGCTAGCAACGCTCCAAAATTAATTGTTCCCGCAATGCACCCTAAGATGTGGACTAATGCGGCAACTCGATTAAATGTTTCTAAGCTGCGTGAATACGGCTTTGTGGTCATGGAACCTGCAACAGGAAGATTAACTGGCAGTGATACTGGAATCGGAAGATTTCCAGAAACCCAGGAAATTCTTACGGTTTTCAATACGCAGCTTGCCATAAAGAATGATTTAAAAGGCACGAAAATTCTAATTACTGCTGGCGGCACACGTGAAGCGATTGATGATGTTAGGTTTATTGGCAACCGCTCTAGCGGAAAACAAGGTATCGCCATTGCGCAAAATGCCAAAGCTAGAGGCGCAGAAGTTACTTTAATCGCTGCAAATATAAATACCAGCAGTTTATTTGGAATGAAATTAATTCCGGTGGAAAATACCGAACAATTACGTGAGCAGTTAGAGCTCCAATTTGTGTCATCTCAGGTGCTTGTGATGGCAGCTGCAGTAAGTGATGCCCGGCCAGCACTAAAATCTGGGAAAGTGAAGAAAGAGAATTATAGGAATTTGGAACTTATAGAAAATCCTGACCTACTGGCGGAAATCTCCAAAGAACGCACTACACAATTATTGGTTGGATTTGCAGCAGAGGAACGTGCAAATCTGTTGCAAGAGGGTCAACGAAAGTTAAAGTCCAAGGGTTTAGATCTCATCTACGCTAATGACATCAACGAAGGCGAGCTGTTCGGTTCAGATTTAACCTCAGGTTTCATAATCTCCGGCACTGGCTATGAAGAGATTCACGCAATGAGCAAACAGTCGCTGGCGGTGCGATTATTAGATAAAGTCGCGGAAAGGTTAAACTCCTCCAATGTCTAAACGCCTATTTACCAGCGAGTCCGTAACTGAAGGTCATCCAGATAAAATCGCGGATCAAATTTCTGATGCAATACTTGATTCTTTGCTTTCGCAAGATGCTAAGAGCAGAGTTGCAGTTGAAACTTTAATTACCACTGGCCAAGTACATGTCGCAGGTGAAGTTACCACCAACGGTTATGCAGACGTAAACAGCATTGTCCGTGAAACGGTATTGGGCATCGGGTATGACTCATCCGATAAGGGTTTTGATGGTAATTCTTGTGGCGTTTCCATTTCTATTGGGCAGCAATCGCCGGACATCGCACAAGGCGTTGATGATGCTTATGAGGAGCGCGTGCAATCATCAGCAGATCCATTAGATTTGCAAGGAGCCGGCGATCAAGGATTGATGTTTGGTTACGCCTGCAATGACACCAAAGAGTTAATGCCACTGCCTATTTGGTTAGCCCATCAACTAGCTCAACAATTATCTAAAGTTCGTAAATCTGGCGCACTTGGATACTTGCGACCAGATGGTAAGACTCAAGTGACCATCGAATACGACGGAGCTAAAGCAGTAGCTTTAGATACTGTAGTGATTTCAAGCCAGCATCATGCGGACATTGATGTGGTTAAGAAATTAACACCAGAAGTTATTGAGCAAGTTATAAATCCAGTAATTTCTAAAATAGATCTACCTAAGAGCAATCTTCGCACTTTAATAAATCCAACAGGAAGATTTGTAGTAGGGGGTCCTATGGGAGATGCCGGTCTGACTGGACGCAAAATCATTGTTGATACTTATGGTGGAATGGCGCGTCACGGTGGTGGTGCATTTAGCGGTAAAGATCCTTCTAAAGTAGACCGCTCTGCTGCATATGCAATGCGTTGGGTTGCAAAGAATGTAGTAGCGGCTGGTTTGGCTGATCGTTGTGAGGTGCAAGTTGCATACGCAATTGGTAAAGCTCAACCAGTTGGCCTCTTTGTTGAAACGTTCGGAACTGAAAAAGTACCGGTTGCAAGAATTCAAGATGCGGTGCTTGCGGTTTTTGATTTACGTCCCGCTGCAATTATTCGAGACCTTGATTTATTAAGGCCGATCTACTCTAAAACAAGTGCTTATGGTCATTTTGGGCGCGAACTTCCAGAGTTCACCTGGGAGAACACAGATCGAGCTAGTAAATTAGCTGCAGCAATCAAATAGTTATCCATTAATAAAAAGAGTTTTGGCATGAGCGCGCCACTTAAATTAAAGAGTGAGCGAGTTGGTAAGGTCAAACTCGCTAGCCATCAACCCTATATATCGGTATTGGTTGATACTGGGGTGTTTCATCTGGACCAAGCTTACGATTATTCGTTGCCAGAAAAATTTGAAGTTAAACCAGGACAATGGGTATCGGTACCATTTCATGGTCGCAACTGTTTAGGTTTAGTTGTGGAGCGAAGTTCAACTTCCTCTATTAATAAGGTGCAGCCAATCAATCGTATGGCTAAAGGACCTCAAATCTCGGCGGAACATTTAAGATTTTATCAAGCTGTCGCAGCTCGTTGGGCAACTCCAATTTTCGATGTACTGCGATTTGTTACCAAATTTGTAAGAGAGAATGAGGATGCATTATCGCAAGAAGCGAATTTAGGTGAAGGCAAACGATCATATCTGCAGTTACCGCCCAATCAAAGTGAAATAGATTCAATTAGGGAAATTGCAAGAAAAGTTGCATTAAAAGGTAGCACTTTGGTTATCGTCCCTGAAGCTCGTTTGGCGGAAGCGCTATTAGATGAGCAATATGAGGTAGCATCTCGCAGCGGTGTACTTTCACCTAAACAATTTAAAAATGTAATTGTGGTGCGTGAAGAATCTGAACATCATTATGAATTGAAAAGCCCTGGTTTTAATACTCGAGATGTTGCGTTATTGAGGTCAGAATTTCTACACGAAAATCTGCTCTTTATAGGTTATTCACCTTCAATCGAGATGACCAGACTTATAGATATAGGTTTCATACCTTTCAAAAAAGCCACCGGTCAAATAAATCTAAAGTGCGCTCCGAGCCAACAGGGTGAATTAATTCCCAGTGCATTATTTAAAGAATTGAAGAGTCGTTTGGCCAAAGGTCGTGTGCTAGTTGTGGTACCAAGCAAGGGCTACGGATTGGCTATTAGTTGTGGTTCATGTCGAAATATTGCTAAATGCCAATGTGGCGGAAAAATTAGCAAAAGTTCCAAAACAGCCGCTCCTACTTGTGTTATCTGCTCACAGACGTATTCAGAGTGGCGTTGTAGTTTTTGTAAATCTCCAAAAATCTATTTACTTGGACGAGGTATCGAAAAGATTGCAGAAGATCTTGGTAAAACCTTCCCCAATCACGCGATTCACATCTCAACCGCTGATAAGGAGATAGTTGGTGAAGTATCAGAAACAGCCATCGTAATTTCTACGATCGGCGTTGCTCCAGCTTTAAATTATGAAGCAGTATTAATACTAGAGGGAATCAATTTGGGAGCAGATCTTCGAAGCGAGGAACGTTACCTATCTAATATTTTTAGATTAAGCACCTACACAAAAGGTGCAGTGCTTTTAGTAGAGCGCACGGAGCATCCAGCAGTCAATGCTCTTTACAAATGGAATCCACTTCTATTCATGCAAAGAATGCTAAAGGAGTTAGAAGCAGCGAAATTGCCACCGTATTCACGATTTTTACTGATAAGCAGCGATGACTCAGATCGAATTTATACTGGTTTGTTGACTGCCGTTAGAGAAAAACGAATCCCTAGCGGCACTAATATTTACAATATTGGAAATGGAATAGTGTCGGTTATGTGTAACTTAAAGAATGCCAAATCACTGCTCTTGTTTATCTATGAATTTCAGAAGAAACGCTCCTTGAGCGGTAAGAAGCTTATTAAGTTGCGAGTAGATCCTTATTTACTCGGATAGAATTCGGGTATGTCTATTCAACCAATTCGACTTTTCGGAGATCCGGTCTTAGCTTCACCTGCGCAACCGGTAACTACCTTCGATAAAGAGCTGCGTAAACTGGTTAAGGACTTAACCGAAACAATGCAAGATGCCCCTGGAGCGGGATTAGCTGCGCCACAAATAGGCGTTCCGCTTCGAGTATTCACTTGGGATGTAGATGACCAATTAGGTCATTTAGTAAATCCAGTTTTAGACCTGTCGGATGAATTGCAAGAGGGCGAAGAGGGATGTTTGTCATTCCCAGAACTGAAATACAACACGCCTCGAGCGATGCGAGCAGTTGCCAAAGGTTTTAACATGTACGGAGATCCAGTAATTATTGAAGGTACTGAATTCTTGGCGCGTGCGTTGCAACATGAAACCGACCATTTAGATGGAATTCTTTTTATTGATCGTTTATCCGATGAAAATCGAAAATTGGCCATGAAAGAAATTCGTGAATCAGATTGGTTTGGTTTGGCAAGTGCAAATGGAGCAGAACCAACTATTAAATTATCCCCACACAACACATTTGGTCGTGGCAATTAATGAAATTAGTTGTAGCGGCGACACCGTCTGTTGCGCTGCCAACAATTGAAACGCTTATTAAAGAGCATCAGGTAACTTTAGTAACACAACCCGATAAACCGGCAGGCCGCGGTAAAAAGATGCGTGCTTCAGACATTGCAAATGCTTATCCGCAGAGTTTCAAGCCACATAATGAGGCGGAATTGGTGGATTTACTTCAAGGTAGTGATTTGTTGATAACTATTGGTTACGGCCGCTTATTAAAGCTAGAAACTCTTAAGATTCCTAAATTTGGTGGGATCAATCTTCATTTTTCATTGCTACCTCGTTGGCGTGGTGCCGCTCCGGTACAGCGCAGTATCGAAGCGGGCGATAGGGTAACGGGAGTAACAGTCTTTCAAATGGATTCTGGAATGGATACGGGGCCTATTTGGCATCAATCGGAATATCAAATGCCTTATGGAATCAATTCAATAGAGTTATTTGATGCGCTATCACAACTTGGAGCAGAGGCAGTTCAAAAAACGTTAGTGAAAATTCTTAACAACGAAATGCCCAAACCACAAGCAGGAACATCATCGATAGCTTCGAAAGTCACTAAAGATGAATGCAGATTAAATTGGTTTTCTGATGCTGAAACAATAATTCGTAAAATAAAAGCTTTCTCATTTAATCCGGGGGTTTACTCAATTATTAGAGGCGAGCAAATCAAGATCTCAGATGCCAGACTCTCGGACCGTGATTTACAACCAGGAGAACTTAATTCCAATGGCGAAGTTGGTTGTGGAAGTGGATCAATTCAACTTCTTTTGGTTACTCCGGCAGGAAAACGAACCATGTCGGCTTTAGATTGGATCAATGGTTTTAAACCTAAAATCGGTGAAAGATTTGAGTAAAAGCTTTAAGAAGATTGTCGAAGATCGGCCTCGTAAAATAGCTTTCGAAGTTTTTACAGAGGTGATACGCAACGGAGCATATTCCAATTTACTTCTTCCTCAAAAGCTTTCGCAGAGTCGTATGGATCAAAGAGATAAGGCATTCACTACTGAACTTGTGTATGGAAGTATTAGATATCTTGGACGAAATGATTTCATTGCAGCTCAATTCAGCGACCGTCCATGGAGAGATGTAGATGCTGGAATAGTCGATGTAGTCAGATTAGGCGCATATCAACTCCTTAATATGCGTATACCTACACATGCAGCCGTCGATGCCACAGTAAACCTAGCCCGTACGGTATTAGGTGAATCTAAAGCTAGCTTTGTTAATGCACTGATGCGTAAGATTGCTTCCAAAGAGTTGGATCAACACCTAGCAAATGTTCAAGATGACTCCGTTGCATCTTTGTCGATAAGGTTTAGTCATCCAGAGTGGATTATCAATGCATATCGAGATTCAATCTCTGATATCAAGGAGTTAAAAGCACTGTTAGATGCGAACAACACCGCATCTGCTCCGACTTTAGTGGCATGGCCAACTAGGAGTGAAGTTACAGATTTCGAAGGTTTGATTGGCAAATATTCGAAATATGCCGTAAAAATCAAGCAAATACCCAGCGAGATTCCAGCCATAAAAGAACGACGTGCCGGGATACAGGATGAAGGTTCACAAATATTAGCTTTGGTATTCGCACAGGCTGCAAAAGACCACGAGCCTTGGTTAGATCTGTGTGCAGGCCCAGGTGGTAAAGCTGCGTTGTTGTCTTATCTGGCAAATGGAGAATTTTTTGCAAATGAGATTTCGGAAGCCAGAACTGAATTGGTAAAACAAGTAGTCAAACCAGGTACTTCGGTTTCAACTGAAGATGGACGCTCGATTAGATTGGATGTAAAGGCAATTCTTGCGGATGTCCCTTGCACAGGTTTAGGCGCACTACGCAGAAGACCTGAAGTCCGATGGAGACGTACTGCAAATGACCTTGCTGGTTTAACTAAACTGCAGTACGAATTGTCTGCCAACGCGATTGACCAACTACCATCGGGTGGAATTTTTGGCTTCGCTACTTGTTCGCCGCACTTGGCGGAAACTAAGGCTCAGTGCGCAGAAATAGAGAAACGCTTACCAGTTACTAAAATAGACATTTCGCAATACCTTCCAGAGAACTTAGACGATGCAATATCAAACGGAAATATGCAACTTTGGCCACACCGACACGACACCGATGCAATGTTCTTAGCACTATTTAAGAAGCGATAATAAGCAAGTGCCAGATATTCGAATAACTCCAAGTATCTTAAATGCGGATCTAAGTAACTTAGACTCGGAGATAGCAAAGATTGCAGATGTAGCAGATTTACTTCATTTAGACATAATGGATAATAAGTTTGTGCCAAATCAAACTTGGGATTTTGAAGCGGCAGCGTCAATAATCAAAAAAAGTCCAATACCAGTTGATGCGCATTTAATGATTAGTGATCCTGATATTCAGGCAATCAGATACGCTGAAGTTGGTTGCGCAAGCGTAACTATTCATTACGAGGCAAGTGCAAATCCTAGACAAACATTAAAAGCTATTCGTCAAAGTGGCGCGCGGGCAGCATTGGCGCTCAAACCCAAAACAGATTTCTCCGTTTTGTTAGATTATCGTGATTTGATAGACATGATTCTGATTATGACAGTAGAACCAGGATTTGGTGGTCAGAAATTTATGTCTGAGATGATGCAGAAGGTAAGTAATGCTAGAAAATTTATCGGTGATGCCGATATTTGGTTGCAGGTTGATGGAGGAATCTCGGTAGACACAATCGAGATAGCTCGAACAGCCGGAGCTGATACTTTTGTGGCAGGTAGCGCTGTTTTTAAGTCTGATGATCCTGCAGCTATGGTTCAGGAACTAAAAAAATTGGCAGCACAGCATTGATTATTTTCGGTAAAATTCGATAGTGAAGACATTCGAAGAGCTTTGGGCCGAACTTGGCGAAAGAATTGCATCTGCTAATTCCGAGTCTGGCACCAATAGGCTAATTGCGGAAGGTGTTCATGAAATTGGTAAAAAAATAATTGAAGAGGCCGGCGAAGTTTGGATAGCCGCTGAATATCAAAGTAATCAAGAACTAGCTCTAGAAATTTCTCAGTTAATCTATCACCTGCAGGTTCTGGCAAAGGCGCGCGGGATCACATTAGAAGATATTTACAAGGAACTTTGATGAAAATCGCAGTACCAAATAAAGGATCCCTGGCAGAGGCCAGCATTCAGATACTTAAAGAGGCTGGATATAGACAGCGTTCAGATTCGCGAGATTTAGTTTTAGTCGATCCTGAGAATTCAGTTGAATTCTATTATCTGCGTCCGCGCGATATCGCACTTTACGTTGGTTCTGGTGAATTGCAAGCAGGAATTACTGGACGTGATCTATTGATTGATTCAGAAGCAGATGCTGAAGAAGCTTTGTCATTAGATTTTGGGCAATCAACATTTCGATTTGCTGCTCCAAATGGGTCAAGCTGGACTTTGCAAAATGCCCAAGGAAAGAGAATTGCATCTGCGTATCCTGGATTGGTCCAAAGTTTTTTAAAATCAAAAAATATATCAGCTCAAGTCGTGAGATTAGATGGCGCAGTTGAGTCTTCAGTGCGACTTGGCGTAGCGGATTTGATAGCGGACGTTGTAAGTACTGGCAACACCTTGAGGCAAGCCGGACTTGAAATGTTCGGAGAGCCTATATTAAAGAGTGAAGCAATCTTAATTAAGCGAAAAGCGGCACCAGCATTACCAGAATTTGAAACCCTACTTAGGCGTTTATCCGGAGTAGTTATTGCACGACAATATGTTCTTTTAGATTATGACATCGAAAAGATAAATTTAGCGAAAGCTTGCGAATTAACACCTGGTTTAGAATCACCAACCATATCTCCGTTAGCAAAAGAGGATTGGGTAGCCGTTCGCGCGATGGTGCCTCGCAAGGAAACTAACCGGGTAATGGATGAACTATGGGCAATTGGTGCGCGTGGAATTCTGGTTACCGATATTCACGCTTGTCGCTTATAGATAATTTAGAATCTCTCTTAAATCACGTTTATCTATAACCACATCTGCCACCTCTTTAAGCGCTGGTTTAGCGCAAAATGCGATTCCAATATCAGCTGCTTTAACCATATCGATATCGTTAGCGCCATCTCCAATCGCGATGGTTAGCTTAGGATTCAATTGCTCTTTTAATTCATTTAGGTAATTTGCCTTGACCATGCGATTCACAATTTCACCAGTAACTCGGCCTGTTAATTTTTCGTTATGAATTTCAAACGAATTGGCTTTGAAGTAATCAATATTCAGCGTTTTCATCAGTGGTGCAATTACTTCAATAAAGCCCCCAGAGATCACTGCAACTTCATCTCCTGCATTACGCAATCCTGAAATTAATTCGGCAGCCCCATTGGTTAATGTGATTTCAGATCTCACCTCTGCCAAAATTTCAACCGCTAAACCAGACAACAATTCAACTCGTTTAGTCAAAGCCATATTGAAATCTATTTGTCCTAACATGGCCAGTTCCGTGATAGCGCTAATTTCACTGCTTAAGTTTGCTTTAGCGCCAATTAAATCAATAACCTCTTCATTTATTAGAGTTGAATCAACATCAAATAAAAAGAGTCGGCTCATTTAAAATCAACCACGAGATCAACATTTAACTTTGTTGCTGTTTTAATTAAATCATCTTCAATAGCTTTTGCATGGGCTTTATCTAAAGCAAAATAGATTGCCAAGAAATATCGATCTCTGATATCCATGGTTTGTTTGTCTAGAATCTCGATGGTGAATGGCTTCAACGTATCTAAAATCTCAGTTTCAATTCCTGGCGAACTTACTGCAGTTACCAGAATCAACCCAGTTAAATTCGCGTTCATTAGCCAATTTTAGACCTGAAGGTGAGGTAGCCTTACCAACCTATGGCGCAAGTAGCATCTTTAGAGAACGCAGTAGTAGCCCGATCCGGCAGGGATATTCTGGGTCCCATCTCGTTTACTGTATCTGAAAATGAACGATGGGTAATTTTGGGTCCGAACGGAGCTGGAAAATCAACGCTACTCAAACTGCTTTCCACTGAAATTTTTCCCACTAGAGGAAAAGTCAATCTACTTGGTAAAACTATGGGTAAAGTTGATGTTTTCGAATTACGTACTCGAATAGGAATTTGTGGCTCAATGAAGCACGAACAGATTCCTGTAAGTGAATCGGTTAAGGATGTAGTTCTTACTGCAGCATATGCGGTGCTCGGTAGATGGAATGAAGCTTATGATTTGTGGGACGAATCTCGCGCTTCCGCACTCCTTACTACTTTTGGAGTACGTGAGTTAGCAGATCGTGAATATGGCACATTAAGTGACGGCGAACGGAAACGTGTTCAAATTGCTCGATCATTGATGATTGATCCCGAATTACTTCTGCTTGACGAACCAACGGCCGGACTAGACATGGGTGGTCGTGAAGATTTATTAGCTAGATTTGCAAATTTTGCATCCGATCAGCGAGCACCAGTTACCGTAACTGTTACTCATCATATTGAAGAAATTCCAGTAGGAACCACTCATGCTTTGCTTATGAAAGATGGAAAAGTAGCGGTAAGCGGACCTGTCAGCCAGGTAATCACTAGTCAACATGTCAGCGGCGTTTTTGGTTTACAAATGGAAGTAAGCAGTAGCAATGGTCGTTTCTACGCCCGCGCTCTCTAAAGTCCATCCCAAGTGGCTGCAACTATTTCCTGAAGAATTTCAGCAAGCAGCTGAGTTACTTGAAAAGATAACAGATTACACACCGACTTCATCCACGGTATTTAGAGTTTTTGAATTGTCGCCAGATCAAGTAAGAGTTGTTTTGGTAGGACAAGATCC
>CAYYFI010000007.1:0-9832 GCA_964471265.1 uncultured Actinomycetes bacterium
CTGGTGGTTTCACTTGCAAAGCGTTACACCGGTCGCGGTATGTTGTTCTTGGATCTAATTCAAGAAGGTAACTTAGGTTTGATCCGTGCAGTTGAGAAGTTTGACTACACAAAGGGTTACAAGTTCTCGACCTATGCAACTTGGTGGATTCGTCAGGCGATTACTCGTGCGATGGCAGATCAGGCTCGCACCATTCGTATTCCGGTGCACATGGTTGAAGTCATTAACAAACTTGCCCGTGTACAACGTCAGATGTTGCAAGATCTTGGTCGCGAACCGACCCCTGAAGAGTTGGCTAAAGAACTTGATATGACACCAGAAAAGGTCGTCGAAGTTCAGAAGTATGGTCGCGAACCAATTTCACTTCACACACCACTTGGTGAAGAAGGCGATTCAGAATTCGGTGATTTGATTGAAGACTCTGAAGCAATTGTTCCTGCTGATGCAGTTGGATTCACACTTCTACAAGAAGAGCTCCATAAAGTTATGGATACTTTGTCAGAACGTGAAGCGGGAGTAGTCGCGATGCGCTTTGGACTTACAGATGGTCAGCCAAAGACTCTTGATGAAATCGGAAAGGTATACGGCGTGACTCGCGAACGTATTCGTCAGATTGAATCAAAGACTATGTCGAAGTTACGTCACCCATCACGTAGCCAAGTGCTTCGAGATTATTTAGATTAATATCTAATGTCCAACTCACCCATTTTTCAGAACCCGAAAAGTGGTTCGATTAAAGCCACGGGCACTTATGACGTTGTAGATGAACTCGGCAACGTCATAAAGACGGTAACTGATCCGAAATTTTGTGGTTGCGGACTTTCTCAAGATAAACCGTTCTGCGATAAATCCCACGCCAATTACGTGTCGATTGTCGCGCAAATGCTCGAAAATGCTCGACTTAATGTCCAAGAGATTCTTCCAGTAGGGGTTTGGAAGATGAGAGCTTATGAAATTAGGAAACGCGCTTTAGAAAATCGAATCGCCACAGGTGAAAAATTAGTTGGAGTTAAGTTTGGCGGTGCGCTAGTTAAGGAAATATCTGAAAACAAAAGATATGAAGGTATTTTTGGATTTCTAACTGATGCCATGGAAATAAAAAATTCTATGAATTTGTCTAATTTCATCTACCCTTTAGCTGAAGCAGAAGTGGTCTTTAAATTGGCGCGAGATTTAGATAGAGAAATCAATTTATCTGAAGTTTCAGATTTTGTTTCTGAAGTCGCACCTGGAATTGAAGTATTTGATTGTCGTTATGGTGCAATAGATGCATTCGTAGATGATGCAATTGCTGATAATGCATGTGCCGGGGCATTTGCAATAGGTTCTTGGAAAAATGCATCAGAAATTGATTTTGCAAATGCTGAAATTTCAATATTTGAAAATGACGCCTTAAACCAGAAAGTTCCAGCTAGTGCGATAGCTGGTAATCCGTGGGCTGCAGTTGTGAATACGTCCAAGAAATTATTTGAGGCTGGAGTTTCTCTTCCGGCAGGTTCAATAATTTTTAGTGGATCTGCTACCAATGGAATTGCAATGCAGGCAGGGAAGTACCGCGTTGAAATTTCTGGTTTAGGCGAAGTGAGTTTTGAAGTTAAATAATTAAAACTTAACTAATTTTGCTGGTTTCGTCTTGAATGTTTGCAGCAACGCTCTTTAGCTTCTCTGCATATTCTTTTGCGTGATGTCCGCAGAAAAGTAATTCGCCACCACTTAGAAGAGTGGCACGAACATATGCCTGTGCACCACAACGATCGCAACGATCAACAGCGCGTAGCGGTGTTTGCTCAAGAAGAACTTGATCTGTCATGGACTTTCCTCTCCGTTAAAGCTTTACTTGCTGCTACTAGGAACTATGAAAGCACAATTTTTATTCCCAAGTACGACAATTAGCGAAAATATTTGTTAAATCTATGGGTTAAATCACCGATAAGTTAGAAATTCCCACTATTTGAGCACCCTTCGGCGCGCTTAGGCCCCTATTTGCAAATAGTTCGCTATTTTGCGCAGTCGTGGCTGATACTCAAGATGTAGTAGAGAACTCATATACCGCTAAAGATTTAGCGGTCCTTGAAGGTCTTGAAGCTGTCCGTAAACGCCCTGGTATGTATATCGGTTCAACCGATTCGCGTGGACTCATGCATTGTCTTTGGGAAATTATAGATAACGCAGTTGATGAATCACTCGCAGGTTTTTGCAAAAAAATTGATATTAATTTAGAGGCAGATGGCTCTATTGAAGTTCATGATGATGGTCGCGGAATTCCAGTTGATAAGGAACCTAAAACTGGTTTAACAGGTGTTGAAGTTGTTATGACCAAACTTCATGCAGGTGGAAAATTTGGTAGCGGATCTTATGCAGCATCCGGTGGCTTACATGGTGTTGGTGCTTCAGTTGTAAATGCGCTTTCATCAAGATTAGATGTAGAAGTTGATCGCGGTGGAAAAATTCATTGGATGTCATTCCAAAGAGGTAACGCAGGAGTATTTGATGGTGATGGACCTAAAGCTCCTTTCACTACGCAATCAGGTTTACGTGTAATCGGAAAGATTTCCTCCAAAATTACTGGCACGCGCGTTAAATATTGGCCAGATCGTCAAATATTTATGAAAGATGCAGAACTTGATTTGGAAGAAGTTTATGCTCGCGCCAGACAGACTTCATATTTAGTTCCAGGATTAACTTTGGTTGTAAATGACAAGCGCACCAAGAGCGGGAAAACTGAAACTTTCTTTCATAAAGGTGGCATCTCTGAATACTGTAATTTCTTGCAACCAGATGATCCCGTCGGAGATGTAATTCGTATTGATGGCAAAGGTGAATACGAAGAAACTGTGCCAGTTTTGGATGACCAAGGACATATGGTTTCTACCGATGTGCAACGTGAAATGGGTGTGGATTTAGCTCTCAAGTGGGGCAATGGGTATGAAACCACCATGCGTTCATTTGTAAACATTATTGCTACGCCCAAAGGCGGCACACATGTACAAGGTTTTGAGCGTTCAATTACCAAAGTCATCAATGAAGCTGCGCGCGCTGCCGGAATTTTAAAGAAGAATGAAGCTGATGTCATCAAAGATGATGTGCAAGAAGGTTTGACGGCGGTTATCACGGTGCGAATGACCGAGCCTCAATTTGAAGGTCAGACTAAAGAAGTTCTAGGTACCAATGCCGCAATTAAAATTGTGGGAAATGTAGTTGCAGATGGCTTAAAAGCTTATTTCTCAACTTCTAAGCGCATTGATAAAGCAAATGGAAAATTAGTTTTAGAAAAGATTGTCGCGGCTTCGCGTACTCGCATTGCAACTCGTAGCCATAAAGAGCTTCAGCGTAGAAAAAATGCTTTGGAATCTTCGTCGCTTCCAACCAAACTTGCAGATTGTCGATCTGAAGATGTCAATCGCACCGAACTTTTCTTGGTTGAGGGCGACTCTGCATTAGGCACAACCAAGGCTGCTCGTAACTCTGAGTATCAAGCAATCTTGCCATTGCGTGGAAAGATTCTAAATGTGCAGAAAGCATCATTAGCTCAGATGCTTGATGACAAAGAGTGCGCTTCTATTATTCAAGTAATCGGAGCAGGTTCGGGCAAATCTTTTGATATTAATGAAGCGCGATATGGCCGCATTATTATGATGTCAGATGCGGATGTGGATGGCTCCCATATTCGTTGTTTATTACTAACACTTCTTTATCGCTATATGCGTCCGCTTATTGATTCCGGTCGAGTATTTGCAGCAATGCCACCGTTGCATCGCATCGAAGTAGTTGGTGGCGGAGGTAAAAAGGGCGAAATTCTTTACACCTATAGTGATGATGAGATGAAGAAAGTAACCGCTGATTTAACAAAACAAGGTAAACGCTGGAAAGAGCCGATTCAACGTTACAAAGGTCTAGGCGAAATGGATGCGGATCAATTACGTGAGACCACCATGGACCCTGACCATCGCACCTTGCGCCGCGTGACCGTAAAAGACGCTGAGGCGGCCGAGAAGATGTTTGAGCTTTTGATGGGTAATGAAGTTGGACCACGAAAGGACTTCATTTCGACTGCGGATATTGACCGCGATCGAATTGACGCTTAATTTCTTAAAAATCCCTGACAAATAGCTCGGGAGTTGGAATACTCCCGCTATGCAGCGTCGCTCGATGGTATCTATTACCGGACTTTCCAAAAGCTTTGGAGATGTCAAAGCGGTAGATAACGTTTCACTAGAAATTCTTGATGGCGAATTTTTGACGCTACTTGGACCCTCTGGTTCGGGAAAAACCACCGTACTTAGAATGATTGCAGGTTTTGAAAAACCAGATGCAGGTTCAATAAAACTAGATGGTATCGAAGTTAGCGAATTACCACCCTATGAGAGAGCAGTAAATACCGTCTTTCAAGATTATGCGCTTTTCCCTCATTTTACGGTGCGCGAAAATATTGAATATGGATTACGAATAAAGAAAGTACCTGCAGATAAAAGATTGATCGCATCGGAGCAAGCATTAGCTCAAGTTCGATTAGGTGGGTATGGCGATCGAAAACCGTCACAGCTTTCTGGAGGACAGCGCCAAAGAGTGGCACTGGCAAGAGCTCTTATTAATAAACCTAAAGTTTTGCTTCTTGATGAGCCATTGGGTGCCTTAGACCTAAAGTTACGAGAGCAGATGCAGTTAGAGCTTAAAGAAATTCAAAGAGAAGTTGGAATAACTTTTATTTTTGTAACTCATGACCAAGAAGAAGCTCTAACCATGTCAGACCAAATTGCGGTTTTTAATGAGGGCAAAATTGTGCAAGTTGATACACCTCGAGAAATTTATGAAAAACCTGCTTCTGCTTTTGTATCTGAATTCGTTGGTCAAACTAATAAGATCTCAAGTCAATCGGCAATAAAGGCCAATTTGGGTGATTCAAGTTTCAATATTCGGCCAGAGTATTTGACCATTAGTAAAGAAGGAAAATCACCAAATTCTGATCGTGAAATATCGGGGGAATTGAAAGATATTATTTTTGGCGGTGCCATAACCAAGTACTTGGTTTCTACAAGTGCTGGAGAGTTGATTTCCACTCAAACAACTTCTTTGAGCGGATTAGAAATTGGAGATCAAATCACATTAAGTTGGTCTTCAACTAAGGAACTTCGAACTAAATAGATAGTTTGATGTTGCCGTGATCAATGGTTGCTCACGGTTATAAAGGGGGAGATACAGGTGCAAAAGCGTCTGTTTAAGAATCTCGCAATCATGTCTGCAGTTGCATTGGTGCTAACTGCATGTGGTGGCAACTCAAATGAGAGCGATGGCGTACCTAAAGTCGACATGATGAAATCTCTTGGCGCAGGCGAGGGCGCTGTAAACGTAGTTGCTTGGGCTGGTTATGTTGAAAATGGCTCCACCGATCCTAAAGTGGATTGGGTAACTGGTTTTGAAAAAGAAACTGGCTGCAAAGTTAACTATAAAGTCGGAAGCACGTCAGATGAGATGGTTTCGCTCATGCAATCAGGTGAATACGATGTGGTTTCTGCATCTGGAGATGCATCACTGCGCTTGATTTATGGTGGAGATGTCGCGCCAGTAAATACTGATCTAATTCCAAACTATGCTGATGTATTCGATAACTTGAAGTTACAGCCTTGGAATTCAATAAATGGAGTGCCGTACGGCGTCCCACATGGTCGCGGTGCAAATCTTCTGGCATATCGCACAGATATCGTGAAACCAGCGCCAACTTCATGGGGAGCAGTTTTCGATACTAACTCTCCATACAAAGGAAAGATCACTGCTTACGATTCACCAATTTATATTGCGGATGCCGCGCTTTATTTGATGAGTACTCAACCAGATCTAGGGATCACTTATCCATATGCCCTTGATCAAAAGCAATTTGATGCATCAATCGAACTCCTAAAAGCGCAAAAACCATTGATAGGTGAGTATTGGGGCGATTATCTAAAACATGTTGCTTCACTTAAATCAGGTGCGACCGCACTTGGAACTACTTGGCAGGTAAATATCAATCTGGCAAAAGGTGAAGGTACAAAAGTCGAAGGCATTAAGCCAAGTGAGGGTGCGACCGGATGGTCAGATACTTGGATGGTTTCATCCAAATCACAACATCCTAATTGCGCTTATCTATGGCTAAATCACATTATCTCTCCAGCGGCAAATGCTGGTGTAGCTGAATGGTTTGGTGAAGCTCCATCAAATGCCAAGTCTTGTGACTTAACTGCAGATAAAAACCATTGTGCAACATTCCACGCAAACGATGATGCATATTGGAAGGATGTTTATTACTGGAACACCGCAACCGAGAAGTGCTTAGATGGTCGTAAAGACGTCAAGTGCGTTCCTTACTCTGAATGGGTTAAGGCTTGGTCAAGTTTGCGTAACGGATAATAAATAAGTGATTGGGTGGAGTCACAACCAAAGTGGCTCCACCCTTTTACATGAGATTACCTAAGATCAAAAGAGATAATCAAAGGGCTATGAAATTAATTAACTGGATGCACCGCCACGAGAAGGTTCGTTTGGCGGCATTGCTATCTGGACCAATTGCTTGGTTGGTTATTGCTTACTTAGGAGCAATTTCGGCTTTATTAATTACCTCTTTCTTCACCATCAATACCTTTACTGGCGATGTAGTGCAAAAGTTCAATTTAGGTAATTTTCAAGAATTAATCAATGATCCGGCATATCGTAATGTCGCGCTAAGAACTTTATTCATTGCAACTGCAGTCACTTTAAATTGCATCATTCTTGCAGTGCCTATGGCTTTTTATATATCTAAAATCTCAACTCCAAGAGCGAAGAAAGTGTTAGTCGCATTGATTTTAACGCCGCTTTGGGCCTCTTATTTAGTCAAAATATATTCTTGGCGAACAATGTTTGAACCAGGAAGTGGAGTCATTAATTGGTTACTAGGACCGATTGGCATTCACTCACCAGGTTTCGGTTTGCTCTCAATAATTGTGGGCCTTACTTATCTTTGGCTGCCTTACATGATTCTTCCGATTTACAGTGGGTTAGATAGATTGCCAAATACTTTGATTGAAGCTTCAAGCGATCTGGGTGCCAAGAATTTTGCGACTTTTAAACGCGTAATCTTGCCGCTGATTTTCCCCAGCATTATTGCGGGTTCAATGTTCACTTTTTCATTGAGTCTAGGTGATTACATAACTGCTCAGATTATTGGTGGCAAAGTTCAGATGTTGGGAAATGTGGTTTATCAGAATTTCAGCTTGAATTTACCTTTCGCAGCAACAATAAGTGCAGTACCAATAGCAATCATGGGTGGTTATTTATGGTTGATTAGGAAAACGGGAGCTCTGAGCAGTTTATGATGCTCTCTAAGAGTGCAAGATACGTACTCATGTCGATTATGGGCATTGGTTTAGCATTTATATATGTGCCACTAACAATTGTTTTCATTAATTCATTTAATAAATCAAAAACATTTAGCTGGCCACCAACACATTTGACATTAGATTGGTGGAATCGGGCTATCGCTAATACTGGTGTCAGAGAGGCTTTGGGCTGGTCAGTAATTGCAGGAATTTCAGCCACACTAATTGCACTAGTTTTAGGAACTGCGTTGGCGTTCGCAGTAGCTCGGTATGATTTTTTTGGCCGAGAAGCAATATCACTTTTAGTGGTCTTGCCGATTTCACTACCAGGAATTATCACTGGTTTGGCATTAAATAATGCATTTACTCAAACACTTGGGATTGGAACCAGTGCCTTCACGATTATTGTTGGACATGCAACATTCTGCATTGTAATTGTTTATAACAATGCCATTGCCAGATTAAAACGTCTAGGTACTTCTTTGCAAGAAGCTTCCATGGATCTGGGAGCCAACGGCTTCACAACTTTTAGATTAATTACGCTCCCAAATATTTCCTCAGCACTATTTGCGGGTGGTTTGCTGGCTTTTGGGCTTTCGTTTGATGAAATCGTAGTTACTACATTTACTGCGGGACCTGGTATTCAAACTCTGCCAGTTTGGATTTTTAATAATTTATTCCGTCCAAATCAAGCACCGATTGTTAATGTGGTAGCAGCAACACTGATAGTAATTTCAGTACTACCAATCTATCTATCACAGCGACTTTCTGCCGATACTTCCTCGGGAGGAAGGTTCTGATTTAAGCTGAAATTTTGGTGCGGCGCGCTGTGCCGAAATTCTTTCCCACCTCTGTAACTTCTTCAGATACCTTGGCTCTGATGGCGTCATCGCTTTTTAGCAATGCAGTTAGTTCTGCAATGGTTTTCTTAAGCTCTTTCTGTTCGGTATCTAATTCAAGTTTGCTCATCTTTGTAAGGCGTCGAAGTGGCATATCCAAGATGTACACGGCCTGCTCTTCTTTCAATTTAAAGTTCTTGATTAGCGCATCTTTAGCAGCTGCGGCATCTTCAGATCCTCTAATAATTTTGATTACCTTATCAATATCAAGAATTGCTTTTAACAAGCCATCAACTAGCAGCAGGCGAGCTTCAGCTTTTGCTTTACGGAACTCTGAACGTCTAGTCACTACTTCAATTCGATGATCAATGAAAACTTGAAGAAGTTGTTTTAAACCTAATTGCTGTGGCTTGCCGTTTACTAGCGCTACAGCGTTGATAGAGAATTGCTGTTCCATAGGAGTCAGTTTGTACAGTTTTTCCAGAATCTCATCAGGTTCATAGCCATTCTTTAATTCAATGACCACATTTGTACCTGTTTTACCGTCAGATAGATCGACGATATCGCTGATTCCTTGAATTTTCTTATTCTTAACGACTTCTGCGATTTTCTCTACAATTTTCTCTGGACCCACGTTATATGGCAACTCTTTTACAATAATTCCTTGTTTGCGTGAAGTAACTTTGCCAATTTCTACCGTAGCGCGAATTTTAAATGCACCTTTACCGGAATCATAAGCTTCGGTGATGCCAACAATTTCTACTAATTCTCCACCAGTTGGAAAATCAGGACCAGGAATAAATTTCATTAACTGTTTAGTAGTTGCTTTTGGATTTTCAATTAAGTACTTAGTTGCCGCTACTACCTCATGCAAGTTGTGTGGCGCCATATTGGTAGCCATACCAACTGCAATTCCAGTTGCACCGTTTACCAATAAATTTGGAAATGAAGCGGGTAGTACAAGTGGTTCTGCAAGTTGACCATCGTAATTTGGCCCGTAATCAACGGTGTTCTCATCCGCTTCTGCAACCATTGCTAGAGCTGGGGTAGCTAGTCGAGCTTCGGTATAACGCATTGCAGCCGGACCTGCATCTAATGATCCAAAATTTCCGTGTCCATCAATTAATGGCAAGCGCATCGAGAAGTTCTGCGCCATACGAACTAGCGCGTCATAAATTGCACCGTCACCATGTGGATGCAACTTACCCATAACTTCACCAACCACACGTGCACTTTTTACATGTCCGCGATCAGGGCGAAGACCCATTTCAGACATCTGATGCAGAATGCGACGATGTACTGGTTTTAATCCATCTCTCGCATCAGGTAGTGCGCGGGAATAAATAACTGAATATGCGTATTCTAAAAATGAATCCGACATCTCAGATGAGACGTCGATATCAATAATCTTGCCAGGAGTCTCACCTGGTTTTGGGCCAGCGTTTTTGCCAGCCTTCTTTGTTGGAGTCTTCGCAGCCATAGTGCGAAATTCTGCCAAATATAGATTTAATTTAAGGGAGGGCGCGCGCCAACCGCAGCAACACATTTGGCAGCAAGGGCAGTGCCTGCTGAAAGTGCTGCTTCCAAATCACTAGTTTCCAGCCACTTCGGAATAAATCCAGCTGCAAATGAATCACCAGCGCCAGTGGTATCAACCACATT
>CAYYFI010000007.1:9932-35206 GCA_964471265.1 uncultured Actinomycetes bacterium
AATGGAGTGGTCTCTTTGCCATGAATATTCTTTTCTGCAGCTGCTTTCAAACCACTTTCTAATAAACGATCATGAAGAGTTCTGTCCATCTGCTTCATTACTGGGTTTGCAACAATCAAAGCTTTCTGATCAGTGCCCATGCTGTGCCGAGCTTTAATAATCAAAGCAATTTCTGCAGGTGTATCTACTTGGTATTCCAATTCAAATCCTGAATCTGTTAAATAAAAACCAGGGAAACTTTTGGTTTTGTATCCCACTACACCGATGGCATATGTTTCTAGTCTTTCAAGAGTTGCGGCTACATCCAAGATAGATTTCACTCCAGCACAAACAACCGTCATATTTAATTGGGAGAGCGAGGTTAAATCTGCAGATTCGTCAAATGATTCATTTGCGCCGCGATGCACACCACCTAAACCACCGGTAGCAAAAACTTTTATGCCAGCTCTTGCGGCCAAGTGGGCGGTGGCAGCCACCGTGGTTGCGGCTGATAAACCTTTAGCTTCGGCAATTGCCAAGTCCCTAGTCGAAGCTTTAATCACATCATCGCGATTGGCGATTGCAATTAATTGTTCATCTGTTAAGCCAATATGTGCAACTCCATCAATCAGCGCAATAGTGGCAGGAATTGCGCCATTATCACGAACAATTGACTCAACTTCTCTTGCAACTTCTAGGTTTGTTGGACGAGGTAAGCCATGGCTAATGATGGTTGATTCCAATGCAACTACAGGTGCGCCATTTTGAAGCGCTTTTTCCACTTCAGGGGAGAACTTCACAATGGAAGTTTAGAGCCTTTTTAATGAAAGAATAAATCCATGAAATTGAGCGAGATTACTCCAGCGATTTTTGCTGGTCTTGGACTTTCTCAATTCGAAACTCGATTAGGAGTATCACCAAATGGACGTGAGCTACTTTTTCTAATTGATGGATTCGGTGCACATGCAATGGATGATTTTGCAGAGGTAATGCCGAATATCATGGCTGGAAAGAGTTTTGGTGACATTACAACAGCTTTTCCATCTACCACTTCCACATCACTTGCAACTTTATTAACTGGCGCTATGCCAAATGAACATGGCATGTTGGGATATACCGTAAGAGTGCCACATTCTGATCGATTACTAAATGCGCTCAAGTGGGATGAAAGAGTCGATCCAGTGATTTGGCAACCCAAAGAGACTTTCTTTGAAATTGGAGCTCGTAATGGAATTAAAGTCTCACATGTCGCGGCTAAGAGGTATGAAGGAACTGGATTTACTCGCGCAGTGTTTCGTGGTGCAAATTACCGTGGTGCAAATTTATATTCCGATCTAGTTTTCGAAACTGCTGAGGCATTGAAAGAGACACCATCATTTGTATATTTATATGTAAATGATTTAGATGTAGCTGGCCATGTAGCAGGTTACGGTTCAGAAAAATGGATTGAGACGCTCAAAATGATTGATAACTTAGTTCTACAACTTAGAGAAAATTTGCCTAATGGCACCAGAATTTGGATAACTGGCGATCACGGCATGTTAAATGTTGGCGAAAAAATAGTTATTGGTCGTGATAATTTACTTAGCACAGAGTTAGCTGCCATCGCGGGAGAGCCCAGAGCACGCCATATTTATTTAGCTCGACCAGATATTTCAAATGAAATCGCTAATTTATGGCGTAGTGAATTAGGCACCGTTGCCACAATTCATACCAAACAAGAAGCGATTCAAAGTGGATTATTTGGATTGCCAATGCCTGCTAATTTTGCAGAAAGAGTTGGAGATTTAATTGCAATTGTAAATACCAACGCTGTATTGATAGATCCTGCGCGCGAGAAATTGGAATCTGCAATGGTTGGTCACCATGGAGGCTTAACACAAGCGGAAACCAATGTCCCGCTTCAATTAATTAAACTTTAAAGCTCTTAATCTTCTGATTCGTTCTTTTTTGTGCCAAACATGATTTCATCCCACGAAGGAACAGAGGCACGTTTTTTGACGCCATCTTCAACATCTTCATTTTCACGGATGACTGAAAGTCGGGGCGTTGGAGCGGTGTTAATCTGCACTGTGGGATTTGAATTTGGATAAACCAATCCATGATTGAGCTCCGACTCTGGTTTGCGAATCGCAGCTGCAGGTTGTGATTCACCCATAATCCAAGAAGCGCCTTCATCTTCAGAGAGAATCAATCGCTTATTCAAATCAAAGAACCAAACAGCTTCACCTTGGCCATCACCAAAGTTATTTACTGTTGGATAAGACAATCGAATTACCCATTGGCCATCATCACGGCGATGTGTGTTCCATTCGAGTAATTCAGGGGAGACACCGTTAGCTGAAAGTCGTGCAGTAACAACTTCTAGAAATGTTTTTGCATCGCGAGATCCGGCATTCTTAACAACCACGGAGTTTGCGATACTTAAAATGTAAGAACGTTCCTGCAAGATTGGCCCAGCAAATCTTTCGACTTTCTCATAGCTCCAATCGATTTCTCGCGCCAAATCATCTATCGCCATACCTGCACGTAGTCGTGCTTGTAAATCTTTAATGCTGATAATTGGTTGGTTCTCGGTTGGCACAGAAGCCAATCTAGGCTGATTAATTGTTGCTTTTAAATTATCGGAAATTCGCAATGTAAATTCTTGATCTTCAGAGTCAGTTAGAAGTAGATGGGTACCATCTTCACTTCTACCAGTTACGCGAAGTTCACTCATGGGCGGGAGCGTAGCCGATGCCATTGGCGAATGTAAGGAAGCAGAGCTAGATTCGCCAAAAATAGAGCAAGTACTGGAATAAGGAATCCCTGGTTTACTCCGAAATTATCAATAACCTGGCCAGCAATTGCACTTCCAATCGCACCTCCTGTTGGAGTGCCAGTAATTACCCAAGTCATAGCTTCAGTTAATTCTTCTTGCGAAACTTCTTGCTCCATTGTTGCAAAGGCATTTACCAATAAAGGGGAAATTCCTAATCCATTTAGGAATAAAGCAATTCCGAGTGTTAACGGAGAATTGGTAAAAAACAAACCTAAAGACATGATGAACATAAAAATTAATGAGTAAATAAATATTTTAGCTGGGGAAAAATCAATTCCGACAACTCCATTTACGAGTGCAGAAGTTGCGCTGCCAAGAGCCCAGACAGCTAAAAGTAACCCTGAGATTTCTGGAGTGCCGGCTTTATTAGCAAATGCGACTACCACAATTCCTACTGATCCAAAATAACCACCAACAAAGAAAACTGGCAGAATAATTGCTTGGGCGCTTTTTCGCTTGATTATGTTTAGTGCATTTAAATCCTTTTTAACTTTCTCCACTTTAGGCTCTGAATCTCTTAACTTGGCCAATGCAGGCTGACCTATAATTACAAAAGCCATTGATGCTATTAAGCAAGATACCGGAGATACATTGGTAGCTAAGAATGTGGCGAGCAAAGGGCCAAAAACAAAAATAATTTCATCTACTAAAGATTCAAACGAATAGGCCGTAGTTTTCAATTTTGGATTAGGTAAAATATGCACCCAACGTCGACGAACTAAGCTTCCGGCATTTATGGTATTTGATTCGGCAATAACAATTGAAACAAACCAAGTCCAAATTGGAAAGTCGAATTGGACTAATAGAATGAAGATAGTAAATGAAATAAATCTAAGAATTGTGTTTAGATATAAGATTCGACCTTGTCCATAAAAGTCTGCAGCACGAGCCCAAAATGGTTGCGCAATGGTTATTACTATCGATGCAGTGGCAACCATCAAACCTGCAAGTCCATATGATCCAGTTTTGTGAACCACTATAAAAAGTAAAGCTAAACGGTCCATGGAGAGATGAATCCTGGCCACAAATCCTGCGATCGAAAATCTTAATGCGCCAGCTATTTCGAAAATTTCTCTATAGTTAGCGAACATGGAATAAAGCCTAGTAGCATCATGTCTATGGAGCAGATTTTGGAACTTGCAATTTCGATTGCAAAAAAAGCTGGCACGCTCCTGCTCGAGCGACCTGCAAATTTATCTGTCGATACCAAGACCTCCGACATCGATATCGTTACTCAGATGGATAAGCTCTCCGAGAAATTGATAGTCGATTCAATTCTTGCCGCAAGACCAGATGATGGAATCATTGGTGAAGAGGGCGCAAATCGTCCAAGTAAATCGGGATACACCTGGGTAATAGATCCAATAGATGGCACGGTAAATTACTTTTATAACATGCATGGCTGGTCAGTAAGCATCGCAGTACGTGATGAAAGTGGAGTGGTAGTTGGTGTGGTTTATGCGCCTACTCTAAATTCCTTGTTTACCGCCACTCGCGGAGGTGGCGCCTATTTAAACGGAATAGCCATCAAAGCCAATAATCCGGTTGAATTAAATAAGGCTCTTATTGCTACTGGGTTCCATTATCGAAATGAGTTGCGCGAAATTCAGCTAAAGCAATTCATTGAATTAATTTTGAAAGTTCGGGATATCCGCCGAAACGGTTCGGCGGCGATAGATATCTGCAATGTGGCGGCAGGTTTGGTTGATGGCTATTACGAAATGGGTTTGCATCCATGGGATCGCGATGCGGCGGAGTTGATTGCTACCGAAGCCGGGGCTCAGGTCAGCGTCCATGGGGAGTTAACAATTGCTGCCGGGCCACATTTGCACGGGATTTTGAGCGCACAGCTTCTATAAAAAAGCTCAAAGAACTCGATTTGGGGCTAATTCGCCCCTATGGCAAGATTAACCCCTGCGCTCGCCGCTAATTGATTTGAATATCGATATATCCGGTTTGAGCTCACCAGAAGAATAAGTAACCAGGAGTAGTCATGAACGTACTAGATGCATTAGATGCTGCGAGCCTTCGCAAAGATATCCCGCAGTTTCGTGCTGGCGATGAACTAAAGATTCACGTCCGCGTTATCGAAGGTAACAAGTCACGTCTTCAGGTATTCCAAGGAATCGTAATTCGTCGTCAAGGCGATGGTATTCGCGAGACATTTACAATTAGAAAAGTTTCTTATGGTGTTGGTGTAGAACGTACCTTTCCAGTACACACACCAGTTATCGAGAAAATTGAATTAGTTAAGAAGGGCGATGTTCGCCGTGCGAAGCTTTACTACTTACGCGATCTTCGCGGTAAGGCTGCAAAGATCAGAGAGAAGCGTGACGGCGTAGAAGGTTATGGCGACGGAATCACCTCTACTCCTGATTTAGCTCCAGAGGTAGTGGCTGAAGTTGTTGAAGCAGAGGCGGCAGCGGCACCAGTAGAGGCACCAGCGATTGAAGAAGCTGTTGTTGAAACTGTTGAAACGCCGGTAGCTGAAGCTGCAACAGAAGTAGCTGCAGAAGAAGCCGTAGAAGAAGCTAAGTAATTGTTTCGCAAAGGGTCTTTCCTTCGCGAAATTCCCGCACTCTTAATCGTTGCGGTAATCGTCTCTTTAATAATTAAAACTTTTGTAGTGCAGTTTTTCTATATTCCCTCAGGTTCTATGGAGAACACCCTCCAAGTAAAAGATCGCGTTGCGGTGAATAAAGTTCCCTTTATCTCTCGAGAAATTAATCGAGGCGATGTTGTAGTTTTTCATGATCCTGCAAACTGGTTACCTGCTTGGAATAATCAAGAAGGCAATAAGTACCTGCATAAAGCAAAAGATTTATTAGTTGCAGTAGGAATTCTGCCTAACCCAACAAAGCAGTTTTTAGTTAAACGCGTAATTGGTAAAGGTGGCGACAATGTGCAATGTTGCTCCGCCAATGGCAAGTTACTCGTAAACGGCAAAGAAACTAACGAACCATACATTTTTGCTGGCAACGAACCTAGTGATATGAAATTTAATGTGACTGTCCCAAAGGGCAAAGTTTGGGTAATGGGTGATCACAGAGGCGCATCTGCCGATTCAAGGTATCACCAAGACGATATCAATAAGGGATTTGTTCCCGAATCGGAAATTGTGGGAAGAGTTGTTGCGGTAATTTGGCCATTCAAAAACGCGAAGTTAATCGAGCGCGTTAATGCATTTAATTGAACAATCACTAATTAGCGCCGGTCTAGCCCCAATTGCTGGGGTAGACGAAGCTGGTCGTGGTGCTTGTGCCGGCCCACTTGTTATTGCAAGTGTCATACTAAAAGATCTAAATTCACCAAAACTTTCTTCACTTAGAGATTCAAAAGAATTATCTGAGCAACAACGAGAATCCTTATTTCCGATTATTTATGAAGCAGCGCTCTCAATTTCGATAATTGAAGTATCTCCATCTGATATAGATAAACGTGGTGTACACGCAGCCAATTTGGATGGCATGCGACGGGCGGTTCAAGGCTTAAATGTGCGCCCAAATTATGTTTTGACTGATGGTTATGCAATTGAAGGCTTGGTCACTCCTAGTCTTGCAATCTGGAAAGGTGATCAAGTAGCGCCATCTATAAGCGCGGCATCTATCATCGCTAAAGTCACTCGTGATCGAATAATGGTTGAATTAGATGGCAAATATCCGGGTTATGGATTAGCAAAACATAAAGGTTACATAACTGCACTACACACTAAAGCATTGGAAAAATTAGGTGTTAGTGATATCCACAGAAAGTCGTACTCAAACATTGCAAAATTGATTCCTGTGGAATAAACAAACGCTCCACAGGCGCAAAAAATTACTTTTTGCGCATGAATCAAAAACAAGCAATCGGAAAAATTGGCGAAATCGCTATCGCAGAATATTTAATTAAATTAGGCTTCACAATCCTTGATCGAAATTGGCGCACTAAAGGTGGCGAATTAGACCTAGTCGCAAAAAGCCCAGCTGGCAAAGTGCATTTCATTGAAGTAAAAACTCGGAGTTCACTTGCATTTGGACACCCGCTGGAGGCAATTGATAGAGAAAAAGCGCATCGTCTTCAAAAATTGTCATTAGCATGGTTAGTAACCAACAAACATTTTGGTGCAGACTACCAAGTAGATGTTGCCGCAGTTACTTTAAGTCGTACATTGCGACCAACAATAGATTACAGAGCAGGCGTGCTATGAGTCTGGCTACCACAAACGCAATTGCACTATCCGGTTTAAATGGCGATTTAGTAACAGTTGAAGTAGATATTGCAGATGGTTTACCAGGATTTACATTGCTTGGCTTACCAGATGCTGCGCTGGCCGAATCTAGAGATCGAGTACGTGCTGCGATAGTTAATAGCCTGCAGAGTTGGCCAAATAGAAAGATCACAATTGCACTACTGCCAGCTTGGTTACCAAAAGCAGGAAGCAGTTTTGATTTACCAATCGCGATAGGAATTCTAGGCGCACAAAGTGTGATTAAAGATCAAAGTGAATATCTTTTCATAGGCGAACTCTCTTTAGATGGCTCTCTTAGACATACTCGCGGAGTTTTACCAGCTTTAATCTGCGCTTATCGAAATGGTATTCGAAAAGCGGTAATTCCTGCCGCAAATATTGCTGAAGCAAAGTTGCTTCCCGAATTAAAAGTTTATGCATTTGAATCATTGAAAGATGTAGTGCATTGGATGCAAACTGGCGAATTAACTGAGCAGTGCCAATTGGATATTGAAACGGAAAATCCAGAAAAACTCTTAGATTTTTCCGATGTTGCAGGACAAATGGCGGCTAGAAGAGCAGCAGAGGTTTCCGCAGCCGGCGCACATAACTTTTTAATGATTGGACCGCCGGGGGTAGGTAAGACCATGATTGCCGAGCGGCTACCAACAATTTTGCCGCAATTGAATAAAGATGAAACTCTAGAAGTCAGCGCCATTCATTCAATTACAAATAGTGATCGTCCCGTGCTCTCTAATACTGCACCATTTATTGCACCTCATCACAGCACGACCAGAATTGCAATGGTAGGCGGTGGTGCACATGTTATAAAACCTGGGGTTTGCAGTTTGGCACACAGAGGAGTGCTATTTATTGATGAAGCACCTGAATGTGGCGGTGGTGTTTTAGATTCATTGCGACAACCTCTAGAGAGTGGTTCAATCACAATCTCTCGGGCTAATGGAAATCTCACTTTCCCTGCCAAGTTCATCTTAGTTTTAGCTGCAAATCCATGCCCATGTGGAAAATTCGCTGGGAAAGGATTGGGATGCACCTGTTCATCGGTTCAAGTTCGTAGGTATTTGAATAAATTATCTGGGCCCTTACTAGATCGTATTGATTTAAGAGTTAATGTAGAAAATGTTAGCCGGATTGAACTTGCAGAGCACAGTAACGAAAACAGTGCATCAATTAGAGATCGTGTAGTTGCAGCTCGAGCAATTGCGGCAAATCGATTTAAAAACGAGACATGGCGTTTGAATTCTGAAATTCCTCCCAGAGCGCTGCGTCAACAGTATCAACCAACACGAGAAGCCATGAATTTTCTTCATGACGAACTTGATAAAGAGAAAATCACTGCACGTGGTCTACATAAAATCATAAGGACCAGTTGGACGATTGCCGATCTGAAAGGTGTCGTTAGACCAACTTTGGAAGAGGTAACTGAAAGTTACAGATTGCGAGAAGGAATTGAGTAAAGATCTAGTTGCCAGAGCCCAGCTATTTGGTGCTATCGAGGGTGGCATCAACTTTTGGGCACGTGAAGTTTTAGAAAAAGGAGCTGAAAAAGTTGTGGAATTATGTAAAGAAGGTGAATACCAAGAAGATACCCGTGCAATTCTAAAAACAGATGGCAATCAAGTTTTAGAAGAGATTGCGAAATATGGCCTAGAGTTAATAATTCCCGACGAGAAATTTCTGGAATTACCTGCACCACCAATTGCATTAACGGTTAAGGGCAATAAAGATTTGTTACAGAGTAAATCAATTGCCATTGTTGGAACCAGAAACCCAACACCATATGGACAAAAAGTCGCTTCCGAAATGGCGGCAAATTTCGTAGATCGTGAATGGGTGGTTGTAAGCGGTGGAGCATATGGAATTGATGCAGCTGCACATAAAGGGGCACTGATTGCAGAAGGTGAAACTATTGCAGTTTTAGCTTCAGGCTTAAATGTTTTGTATCCAGCCGGTAATGCTCGTTTATTTGCAGCTATTGAGGAGAGTGGACTGTTAATTTCTGAATACCTACCGGGCACTCCGGCTTTGCCTTTTAGATTTTTAAATCGGAATCGAATCATCGCAGCAATTGGTGACGGCACGATGGTAGTAGAAGCTGCTTTTCGATCTGGCGCGCTGCGCACCGCACATGATGCTGCGCACTTAAATCGTGTGGTGATGGCAATTCCAGGACCGATAAATTCACCACTCTCTGAAGGATGTCATCGTTTAATTGGTGATGGATCTGCCGTGATTTGTACTGGTGTGAATGACGCTATCGAATTAATGCGATAATCAAGCCAATGAAATCGGGATTTGTAGCCATTGTTGGTAGACCAAATACCGGTAAGTCGACCCTAATAAATGCTCTTGTGGGTCAAAAGGTCGCAATTACTTCGCATCATCCAAACACCACCAGACATGCAATTCGCGGGATCGTAAATAGTTCAGATTTTCAAGCGGTATTAGTTGATACCCCGGGTATGCACAAACCACGCACACTTCTAGGCCGACGCTTAAACGAAGTTGTTACCGAATCCCTTGAAGATGTGGATTTAATTGTCATGACTTTTCCAGCTAATGAGAAAACTGGTTCGGGTGATGAACATATTCTTGAACTTATTAAGCAATCAAAGGCCAAGAAAATTGCGGTGATAACCAAAATTGATACCGTAGCAAAAGAAAGCTTGCCGGCCAGATTGATGGAAGTTGGAGCCCTTTTAGATTGGGCTGAAATCATTCCAGTTTCTGCCATTAAA
Organism: uncultured Actinomycetes bacterium; assembly: GCA_964471265.1. GTDB lineage: Bacteria > Actinomycetota > Actinomycetes > Nanopelagicales > Nanopelagicaceae > ZLKRG08. Next base: position 19,702 of record CAYYFI010000007.1, read on the forward strand.
AGCCTGCAAATTGAGCTACTGTCTAATCTTTTAGCAAAGCATTTACCTGAAGGGCCACAATTTTATCCAAATGATCAAAAGAGTGATCAAAGTATTGAAAAACTAATTTGCGAACAAATTCGAGAATCGGCAATTCAAGGAGTCAGAGAGGAATTGCCGCATTCAATCACGGTCACAATTGATGAGATGTCAAAGAGAGCAGAAAAGAATTTTTATGACATCCATGCCACAATTCATATTGAACGAGATTCTCAACGTGGAATTTTGTTGGGCCATAAGGGTGAAACTTTAAAAAATATCGGAACTAATGCCCGAAAAGAAATCGAAGCTTTGCTTAACGCTAAATGCTTCTTAGGTTTACATATTAAAGTGAGCAAAGAGTGGCAGAGAGATCCAAAGTTACTTGAGCGCTTGGGATTTATGGAGTAGTGGGTTTTCTAGAAGCGAAGTAAGAACCAACTAACACCAACGGCAATCCTGTAATCATTCCAATTGTTATTGGTTCACCAAGGATTAGCACGCCTAACATAACAGCGAAAGCTGTATTTAAATAGGTAACTAAAGATCCTCGAGCCTGTCCAATCTCCTTCATTAATTTGAAATAAACCATAAATGCCCAACCAGTACAGAGCACTCCTAAACCGATTAAGGATGCGGTCGCATTAAATGATGGCATCTCAGCTGGCAAATTTGAAAGTGCGGATGGTGCAAAAATAATGGCCGTGATTGCCATTGCAATTGCATTTATTGCAACACCATCACCGTTAGGCATTCCCTTAAGTATTATCGCCATTGCAGTTGAGTAGGAAATAGCGGCAATCACCACTTGGAAAACACTGAAAGCATCTGCACTGCCAGAGATGGTTTCAATACCAACAATCAAAATTAAACCTATAAAACCAATAACGATACCTAATAAGCGTTTTGCGTGCCATACCGTTTTATCTCCAGCCATGGAAGAGTAAATAGTTGACCAGATTGGTACGGTTGCAACTAAAAGTCCTGCTAACCCAGAATTTATTTTAGTTTCAGCATGTGTGATTAAATACCAGGGCCCACACATTTCAAAGATTGCATAAACAAGTATCCATTTAAACCCACGAAGCGTTTCTTTAACTACACCTCTGCTGATGGCAATTGGAAAGAGAATCGCAGCGCCAATCAAAACTCTTCCAAATACAACAACCGATGGATCCCATTCTCGAACTGCGACCCGCATAAATAAATATGGAATACCCCAAAGGAAGCCAACCAGAATAAATTGGCTAAGGTTTTTGCGAGTCATAAGGCTCGAGAGTCTACTTTAAGAGAGAGGCGTAAAGTTCGATAGTTTGTCTTGCAACTGCATCCCAACCAAAAAATTTCTCGGCTCTAACGCGTCCGGCCTTTCCCATCTTATTCAAAAGTTCGGAATCGCTCATCAATTCTTCGATTTGAGTAGCAAAATCATTTTCAAATTTAGCTGTGTTCTTAGCATCATAATCGATTAAACGACCAGTTTCATTATGTGCAACTACTTCTGGAATACCACCAACTTTGGAAGCCAGCACCGCAGTCTCGCAACCCATAGCCTCTAAATTAACTATACCCAATGGTTCATAAATTGAAGGACAGAGGAATAAGTCAGCGTTAGTAAGCAGCGCAGTTAAATCATCATGCGGCGCCATTTCTTTAATCCACCACACATTTTTTCTACTTTGTTGTAATTCTTTAATTAACTGCTCAACTTCAGCACCAATTCCAGGTTCGTCCGGTGAACCCGCCGCTAGCACTAGCCCATATTCCGGAGAGACAGATTTCCACGCGCGCAATAAATGAGCTAAACCTTTCTGACGCGTTATTCGTCCAACAAAAATGGCATATCTACCTGTAATGCCATGTTTGTTGAGTGCATCAACTTTTGGATTTGGTGCAAATTTGGTGACATCAACACCATTTCTGATGGTAATTACTTTTTGAGGATCTAGATTTGGGTAAGCAGTTAACACATCCGCTCTCATGCCATCTGAGACAGCAATGATGGCATTTGCGGCTTCGTAAGCACTTCGTTCCGCCCAAGAAGAGATCTGATAGCCGCCACCTAATTGTTCTGCTTTCCATGGTCGTAGTGGCTCGAGAGAGTGGGCGCTAACTACATGCGGGATGCCGTGCAGCAAATTTGCGGTAAAACCTGCGAAATTCGCGTACCAAGTATGAGAATGAATTAAGTCAACTCCAATTAATTTATCGGCAATAACTAAATCTGTTGCCAACGCTTGTAGCGCTGCATTTGAATTTTCAAAACCTGAAGGAGTCGAGTAACCAAATGCGTCACTCCTTGGACCACCGAAGCAATGTACTTCTACTTCGATATTTGGTTGATTTCGAAGAGCTTGCGATAGCTGGACTACATGGACTCCAGCGCCACCATAAACTTGAGGCGGCCACTCTTTCGTTACTAAACCAATTTTCATGACTAAACCTTAATTTTAAATACCCTATCGCGCCACCGATGAGCCAGTTAAACTTATGACATGACATTCCGCGATTATCCGCTCGGAATCGTCCTTGCTGGTGGTGAAGGTAAGCGATTGATGCCTCTTACCGCAGATCGCGCAAAACCAGCCGTTCCATTTGCAGGCTCATACCGTTTGATTGATTTCGTGCTTTCGAATTTGGTGAATGCGGATATGCGTCGCATTGCAGTCTTGACTCAATATAAATCACATTCGCTAGACCGACACATTACAACTACGTGGCGCATGTCAACTTTGCTCGGGAATTATGTGACTCCAGTTCCTGCACAACAACGTTTAGGACCTCGTTGGTATACCGGAAGTGCAGATGCAATTTTGCAGAACTTCAATTTGATTCATGATGAGAATCCGAAAGATGTTTTAGTTTTTGGAGCCGATCACGTTTATCGTATGGATCCAATGCAGATGTTCTATCAACATCGCGAAACTAATGCTGGTATTACGATTGCAGCAATTCGCGTTCCAAGAAGTGAAGCATCTGAATTTGGATGTATTGAATTAGCTGATGATGGCATCACCATAAAAGCATTTCATGAAAAACCAGCAAATCCACCCGCGATGCCAGGTCATCCAGATTTAACTTTAATTTCAATGGGTAATTACATTTTCAAAAGGGATGTAATGGAAGAAGCGCTAATCCTTGATTCAGAGAATTTAGAATCTCGTCATGATATCGGTGGCAATATCATTCCGATGTTGACTGCCCAAGGCCAAGCTAAAGTTTATGATTTTGCAAATAATTTAGTTCCAGGTGAAACGCCTCGCGATAAAGGTTATTGGCGCGATGTAGGTTCCATCGATGCATATTTTGATGCACACATGGATTTAGTTTCGGTACATCCAATTTTTAATTTATATAACCGAGAATGGCCATTGCTAACTAATCCACCATCTTTACCTCCAGCAAAATTTTCTGAAGGTGGTTTAGCGCAAGATTCAATTGTGGCTGCAGGCTCAATTATCGCCGGCGGCCATTTAGGTCATACCGTGACGGGTTACGATGTGGTGGTCGGGAGTGGTTCTTTCGTAGATCACGCGGTTTTAATGCCAAATGTTCGAGTAGGAGATCGGGCGGTCATCCGTAGGGCAATCATCGATAAAGGTGTGGTTATTGAAAATGGCGCTCAGATAGGCGTGGATTTAGAACGTGACCGCCAGAGATTTACCGTAACTGAAAGCGGAATTGTGGTCGTTGGCAAGGGCGTACGCGTTAGCGCTTGATTGGTTTCGCCTCAAGTTAGGACTAGACTTCGGAGCGCGTCAACGTTGACCATTCTCATTAAAAAATTACTTTTAATAATTTTCTAATTTTGGAGTTATTTCATGCGTATTGGTGTGCTAACTGGCGGCGGAGACTGCCCAGGATTAAATGCAGTTATTCGAGCAGTAGTTCGTAAAGGTGTAAAAGAATACGGTCACGAATTTGTGGGCTTCCGTGATGGCTGGCGTGGACCTCTCGAAGGTTTAACCATGGAATTAAATTTGCAAACTACTCGTGGAATTTTGCCTCGCGGTGGAACTATTCTCGGTTCATCACGTACCAATCCATTTAAAATTGAAAATGGCGTGGAGCGTATCAAGGAAAATTTAGAGAAGATGGGCATCGATGCGCTGATTGCAATCGGTGGTGAAGATACTTTAGGTGTTGCAACTAAGTTAGATGCACTTGGTGTAAAAGTAATTGGTGTGCCTAAGACAATTGACAATGATTTAAATAATACCGATTACACATTTGGATTTGATACTTCAGTAAATATTGCGGTTGAAGCAATTGATCGCTTACACACCACCGCAGAATCACACCATCGTGCATTAATCGTAGAAGTTATGGGCCGTCATGCTGGATGGATTGCGCTTCATTCAGGAATTGCTGGTGGTGCGGCATGTATCTTGATTCCAGAAGTTAAATTCTCAGTAGACAAAGTTTGTGAATGGGTTGAATCTCGTTTTAAGCAGTCTTATGCACCCATTATCGTGATTGCCGAAGGTGCCATTCCACAAGATGGCGATATGGTCACCAAAGATCAGACTCTAGATGCTTTTGGTCACGTAAAACTTTCAGGAATCGGTGATTGGTTAGCAAAGCAGATTGAAGAACGCACTGGGAAAGAGGCCCGCACTTCAGTGCTAGGTCACATTCAGCGCGGTGGTACACCAACTGCATTTGACCGAGTTTTAGCAACTCGATTTGGTCTACAAGCAATCACCGCTGCCTCAGAAGGTGATTGGGGCAAGATGGTTGCGCTTCACGGTACAAATATCGCTCGAGTACCTTTGGCAAGCGCAACTGAGAAGTTAAAGACGGTTCCTATCGAACTTTATAAGGAAGCGGAGATCTTCTTCGGTTAGTTACAATTTCCTGATGACTAACTTGGATACGCTCTTTAATGAAAACCTTGTGGCGGCTCAGCAGCCACAATGGCCTGCCGCTGAATTAACTGCTGCAGTAAAAGAGTTAAAGAGCTATCCACCTCTGGTATTTGCAGGCGAATGTGATGATTTAAAGAGCCATATCGCGCAAGCAGCAGAGGGTAAGGCATTCTGGTTACAAGGCGGCGATTGTGCTGAAACTTTTGCTTCAGCAACTGCAGATTCAATTAGAGATCGCATTAAAACTATTTTGCAAATGGCTGCAATTTTGCAGTACTACTCTTCGATGCCAGTTATAAAAGTTGGTCGAATGGCTGGACAATTTGCCAAGCCTCGTTCATCTGACACCGAAACCCGTGGTGAAGTAACACTTCCGGCTTACCGCGGTGATGCCGTAAATGATCTGGCCTTTACGCCAGAAGCGCGCCGTCCAGATCCAAATCGCTTGGTTCGTGTTTACAACACCTCTGCAGCAACTTTAAATTTAGTGCGAGCCTTTACTCAAGGTGGCTTTGCGGATCTTCGAAAAGTGCATGATTGGAATAAGGGATTTGTAAAAGATACGCCATATGCGGCTCGATACGAAGCAATGGCAACTGAAATTGGTCGAGCACTTGATTTCATGAAATCTGCCGGGGTGGAACCAGAACAATTCAAGACTGTGGAGTTTTTCTCAAGCCATGAAGCGCTGATTCTAGAATACGAAAAAGCCTTAACTAGAATCGATTCTAGAACTGGAAATCCATATGATGTTTCAGGCCATTTCATTTGGATTGGCGAACGTACCCGTCAATTAGATGGTGCGCATGTCGAATTCGCTTCCAAAGTAAAAAATCCAATTGGCGTAAAACTTGGCCCAAAGACATCTGTTGATGATGCTTTGCGCTTGATTGACAAGCTTGATCCAAGTCGCGATCCAGGTCGCTTAACATTTATTACACGCATGGGTGCCGGAAAGATACGTGAGGCGCTACCAGCATTAGTTGATGGGGTAACTAAATCAGGAGCTAAAGTTCTGTGGGTTTGCGATCCAATGCATGGAAATACTTTTGAATCTTCAACTGGCTACAAAACTCGCCAATTTGAAGATGTCATGGATGAAGTAAAAGGCTTCTTTGAAGTGCATAAATCTCTTGGAACTTTTCCTGGTGGAGTACACATCGAATTAACAGGCGATGATGTCACCGAATGTTTAGGTGGTGGAGCAAAGATTTCCGCGGAAGATTTAGCTACCAGATACGAAACTGCATGCGATCCGCGCTTAAACCATACTCAATCATTAGAGCTGGCATTTTTAGTTGCGGAGATGTTGCGCGACCGCTAATTTTTGCAGGTGGCTTTACTTTCTAGCACTTTCGAATCACCCATAGGTAACCTCAATTTAATTGCGGACGGTTCGATTCTATTAGCTGCAAATTTAAGTACTCTTAAAGCCGCTAAAGAATCACTTCATTCTGATTATGCTGGCCATAAAATCGAATCTGTTAAGAAAATTCCGATTATCTCCGATCTTATAAAAGATTATTTTGACGGCGATATCTCTGCTATTAATGGAATTAAAGTTATACAGCCAGGTGCAACATTTTCACAAGCTGCCTGGAAAGCTATGCGAAAAGTTAAAGGCACCATTTCTTATGCAGAACTAGCTGACCGTGCCGGTTCTCCAGCGGCAGTTAGAGCTGCAGGAAGCGCTTGTGCAAAAAACGCAATCGTTTTAGTGGTGCCTTGTCACAGGATTGTAAAAACTGGTGGAAATTTAGGAAATTACGCATATGGTCTAAATAAGAAAGAGTGGCTATTGCGCCACGAGGGTGCGTTTTAAAATCTGACAGACGGCATCAACATCTGAATCTGTTAAATCCATATGTGTCACCAAGCGAACAAAGTTTTTACCCAACGCACCAGCTAGTACTCCATGATCTTTTAAGATGCCAGTGTATTGGGCAGCATCAAATGGATATTTAGAAACATCTAATGCCACAATATTTGTATCTGGTTTTGCTAGACCGCAGGCTGTCGCAATTTTCGCCGCGCGATCATGATCAACTTTTAATCTATTTAAATTGTGATCCAAAGCGTAATTAATCGCTCCAGCTAGTAGACCAATTTGGCGCATGCCAGCGCCATATCGTTTTCTCCATATTCGTGCTTCAGCGATTCTTTCCTTGGTCGAAAGCAACATGGAACCAACCGGTGCACCTAAACCTTTAGAGAAACAGACACTCATGGTGTCGAAGTATTTTGCATATTCATTTAATGGGGTACCACTTGCAACATGTGCGTTCCAGATTCTGGCACCATCCATGTGTAAGGCAAGATTCATCTCTTTTGCACCCACATATAACTTTTTAATTTCATCAATCGATTGAACTGTGCCACCACCAAAATTATGGGTATCTTCAACCGCGATTGCTTTTGTAGAAACTAGATAAGGTCCTGCATCAGGATGAGCTAATTCCAACGCTACCTTTGCATCTAATTTGCCGTGAATTGAAGGGAAGGTGCGTGTTGTGATGCCACTAAAAGCGGCAGCAGCCCCTAATTCAGCCCTGGCAATATGAGCTGTTTGATCAAGTATCAACTCTTCACCTGGCTTAACTAGCGTACGAATTCCTAATTGATTAGAAAGCGAACCAGTTGGTGTGAATAAACCTGCTTCTTTACCAAACATAGAAGCCACACGCTCTTCTAGCGCATTTACAGTTGGATCATCTCCATAAACATCATCTCCTACAGGAGATTGAATCATCGCAGCCAACATCTCAGATGATGGTTTGGTTACGGTATCTGAGCGTAAATCAATCATTTACAGGTTTGCCTTCGTGAAAAACTATTGTGTACATAGAGATTACTACCAACAAGCCGCCAATTAAAGTTCGAAAAGATAAAACTTCTCCACCCAAAGTAACTGCAAAGATAGCCGAAAATACAACCTCCATTGTCATGATTACAGCCGCTTTGGTGGATTCTAAAATTGCTTGTGACCATGTTTGAACTACGAATGCAGTAACTGTGCATACAATTGCAGTAAAGATGATGACACTCCAGACTCCGGAATCAGGTGGTGTCTGGAATCCTTCAATTATTGCAGCAATTCCAGTTACAAATGCCACCACGATAATCTGCATAAAAGTCATTGCCCATACATCGCGGCCTTCACTCCACTTGCTTAATCCGATAATTTGTCCGGTGTAACAAAGCGCACTTATTAAGACTAAAAGCTCTCCGATTCCAACTGAGAAACCTTTTATTGAGAGCAGCCCAAGACCAGTAATAGCAATTGCAATCGATAACCAAACAGTTCGACCGAGTTTACGTCCACCAAAAAATTGCTCGAATAGTGGAGTCGCAACAACATATAAGCCGGTGATAAAACCGGTTACCGCCGCACCGGTCATATCTAAGCCATAAGTTTGAAAAATAAATCCAGCTGCGAGGAATAATCCAGTGATCCCACCATGTTTAATGATGTCTTTATCGATTTTTTTCAAGATTTGAGGCCGCACAATCAATAGCGCAATTGCGGCAAGTGCAAAACGATAAAAGAGAAAACTATTTACAGATTGACGACCTAAGGCATCTTTCATAGTCACGAACGCCAAACCCCAAGACATGGCAACTGCAAGCAGCAACCAAGAAGCCAATTTATGTTTCATCCGCGCAGCTTTTTCAGTAGCGCTACTTCTTTTCCGTGCTCTGGTTCTTCGCCAGGAGTTTCAAGAATCAGTGGAGCTTTTGCAATTGCCGGATGTTGCAACATCTCTTTAAATGGATCAATCCCAATGTAGCCATCACCAATATTTTGATGGCGATCTTTCAAAGCACCACAGACATCCATCGAATCATTTGCATGCACTAATTGAAAACGTTCCACACCTGCAATCTCAACTAGGAGGTCTAGTGTTTCGGTCATGCCACCTTTTTTAGAAATATCGTGACCTGCGGCAAACACATGACAGGTATCTAGACAGATTCCGACTTTAGGATGATATTCAAGTGCTTTTAAATAATTCTCAAGATCGTCTAATTTTTTAACTAATGATTGTCCTTGCCCAGCGGTTGGTTCTAATAGAAGCGAGGGCGAATCGACATCCAGGGCTTCTAGTATCGGCATCATGCCTTCGTGAATTTGCTTCCAAGCATTGGAAACGTGTCCTTCATCAACAGCTGAACCTGTATGAATAACAACGCCTAATGCTCCAATATCTTTCCCGCGTTGTAATGAGTATGAAGTTGAATTTAAAGAATTCTTGTAAGTTCCTTCGGTTGGAGAACCCAAGTTAATTAAAAATGGTGCGTGTACATATGTTGTAATGTCCATCGCCGCCGCTTTAGTACGAAATTCTTCATCTGCGTCGCGATTTGGTTCGGGCATAGCCCAACCGCGTGGGTTCGATGCAAATACTTGAATTACTTCCGCTTTAATTGTTTCAGCATAACCAAGTGATCGTTTTGCCATCCCACCAGAGGTAGGGGTATGCGCGCCTATGCGCGGAGACAACTTAGGCGATGAAGGCATTGCCTTACCCTACAGTGATAGTGACCTTACTGCCACGAAGGACTTTACTGCCAACTTTCGGTGAAATCGCAGTAACTTGTTTAATTGCTTTCGTACCCATTCTCTTTACAGTTACCTTTAAATCCAAGGCAGCTAATGCTGATTTCGCTTTTGCTTCACTTAATGAAAAAACATTAGGGATAAAGATATATGCAGAGCCTTTAGAGATCACCAAAGAGACCGTGGAACCTTTTGGATAATTTTTGACCTCTGATGGGTTTTGAGAGACCACCGCACCAAGTGGCACAGTTTCACTAAATACATACTTTGGTGAAACTTTAAAACCTACATCAGTTAATGAATTAAGCGCTTCTTCACCAGATTTATTAATAAAATTTAATAGCGCAATCTGCTCGATACCTTTTGAGACAATTAATTTAATTCCGGCACCGCGTTTTACCTGTGCATTAGCAGCAGGCTCCGTCCCGATGACAAATCCTTTTGGAAACTTATCACTAAATACTTCCTGTACTACTGGATCTGCAATTGGAATTGTTGATAGTAATTTTGTTGCTGCCTCAACGGTTAATTGCGAAACACTTGGAATTTTGTATCTCTCTGGCCCCTTAGAAAGTGTTAATTGAACTATTCCACCCTCTTGGATTTTTTCACCACCAGCAGGATCGGTCGAGATAATCGCGCCTTTGGCAATATCTTCACTGAATACTTGGCTAGCAACTTCGCTAGTTAAACCAACTGGTTTTAGCAAAGTTGCTGCGTCATTCAACGTTCCGCCTACTAGAGATGGCACAGTTACTTTAGAGCCAGGTCCAATCATGGTCCACCAACCACCAAAACCAACGGCGATTGCGAGAATTAAAGCAACTTTGGCAAATTTTTTACGCGGCTTTCGTTCTGCAGCTTCTTTTTCTCGCTTTATTGGTTTGGTAATTTCGCGGGTCTCTTCTTCAATTATTTCGACTTTTTTCGCAGCGCTCTTGGTAGGCTCTTTTCGAACTGGTAAATCAAGTTCCAGACTCATTTGCTGCTTTTTTGGATCAAATTTAATTTGAATGTTTCTAAGGTTGTTTGCAAAAACTGTGGCATCTTTTGGTCGATCATCAGGATTTCTACTGGTCGCTGAATAGATAAGTTCATCTAATTCTTTGGGTAGTTTTATTCCTTTGCTGCTTACTTTGGGGATATCTTCATTGACATGTAAATATGCAATTTGTAATGGTGAGTCACTCAAATGTGGACGTTTACCGGTCAACATTTCAAAAGCCATAACACCAACTGAGTAGATATCACTACGTGAATCTGAAATTCCTCGTTGAACTTGCTCGGGGGATAAATAGGAAACGCTACCTAAGATCACGCTTGCTTCGGCCGTCATTGTTTGACCAAGATTTGCACCACGCGCTAAACCAAAATCTGCAATCTTGATTCGACCGTCATTGGAGATCAAGATATTTTCAGGCTTGATATCTCGGTGCACAATGCCAATTTGATGCGCTGCTGCAAGTGCGCTTACTACTGGAGCTAAGTAGTTCATGGTTTCAGTGACGGAGAATTTACCTTTGCTCGCTATCAATTCGCGCAGCGTTTGACCCTCAACTAATTCCATAACCAGAAAGACCGCTGGAATTCCAGATTGATTCCAGCCTTGATCCATCACATTTACAATATTTGGATGCGAGAGCGAAGCGGCTGCCTTCGCTTCACGAATAAAGCGAGAGATAAATTCCTCATCTTGCGCCAGATGCGGATGCATTATTTTGACGGCGACTTTTCTATCTAATCGGGTATCAATGCCTTCATAAATTGTGCCCATGCCACCATTTGCCAAAATGCGGATGAGTTCGTAGCGGTCATCAATTAACTGTCCGCTTAAATCACTCACGGGGTGGATTTTAGGCGGTGGAGATTATGAAATCGGCGAATTCGCGGGTGCGTTCTGCCTCAAAGTGTTTGGCTTCACGTACTTTAAAGGCGCGCATTTGGGGCTCTATTTGAGCGCCATCACGTTGTAAGACTCTTTTTAAACCGGTCTCATCGTCAATTTCCAGCCAGTAAAGAGTTTTTGCATACTTTCTAACCTCACTTTGCCCAGCGCCGACTCCTTCAATTATTAAGAACTCTGCAGGGCTAATTGTGCGGATGGAATCGAATGTCATTTTCTCCCAGTTAAAAACCGGTAACTCAAACTCTCTACCATTTTTAAATGCGCTGACTAAGTTCACTAAAATTTCTGTTAATGATGGCGATAATGCGTTATCCCATCCGTCATACACATAATCAAGATGAACTACTTCGCAGTTGAGCTCTGATTGTAATTTAAGCGAGAGCGTAGTTTTACCAGCCCCAGCCGGGCCATCTATAAGGATGATCTGTGGATTCGAAGCCATCTTCGCCAACCAATAACTGCAATCACTGTAAAAGCTAAATAGAGCACTGCGGTAAACCAATAATTCAAAACTGCATATTCAATTGTGGCTATCGCATCCACTGCTAACCAAAGTGGCCAACTTTCATATTTCTCATAAACCATCAAAATCTGTGCCAAAACTGAACCTAAAAATATTAAGGCATCTGTTTTATAGGCTGCTGCGCCAATGCTATGTAGCCATGGTGTAAAAACTAACCATGAAAGAATTAATACTGCTATACAAATTGCGCGATTGCGCTGTGTTAATTTTCCCGGCTTAGCTCCAGATGGACCCCAGCCAAACCATCCCCAAATACCGGCCAAAATAAAAACTATTTGTAACAATGCAGATGCGACTAAATCAACTTGCCAAAAGAAGACTCCGTAGAGTGCACTTGAAATAATCCACCAAGGCCAAGTGACACGCTTTGTAGTGGTGCCATACCAAACACCTACAAAACTAGTTAGGGCAGCGATGAATTCAAGATATGAAACTTCATATCCCCATGCAGTAAAAAAAGTAACCATTTTTTCCTCCCTGGCTCGCATTATCGAACCGGTAATGCGGTCGACCCGAAGGTCCTCTCAGCCAACTTTTGGCTCCCGCGTTTGGCAAAGTCTAGCGGTTACGTTTGGTAACTAGCTCCACCATTTCAATTAAAAGTTTTTTTGCACCAATTTCTAGCTCATCTCGTTCGATGGCATCGAAAGCTGACTCTGCTAATTTCTCAATTAAATCTTCTACATGAGTTGGTGCGCCACTATCAGATATTGCATCTGCCAGTCCATCAATATCTGAAGTGCCAAGTTTTTCTTTAATTAATTTCTTAACACGTTCGTTTCCTCGGTCGTATGCGAATGCGACTAACGCAGTGCGTTTACCTTCTCGTAAATCATCACCGGCAGGTTTTCCGGTTATGGATGGATCTCCATATACTCCAAGTAAATCATCCCTAAGTTGAAATGCTTCACCTAACGGTAAGCCATATTCTGAATAAATTTGATAGAAAGTTTCTAATTGTTCCGCCTTTGCCAGAGCGGCTCCAAAATGTAATGGTCTTTCGATACTGTATTTTCCAGACTTATATCGAGCAATTTTTAAAGATCTTTCAACACTAAAACTGGGTTGTGATTGTTCATAAACATCTAAAAATTGACCTGCCATTAATTCTGTACGCATGATGTCATGAATTTTATTTACTTCTGGCGTACTAACCTGTGAATCATGAAGTGCTTGTTCATTCCATACTAAAGCTAAGTCACCGATTAGTATTGCGGCGGCATCTCCAAATTGTTTGTGCATTGCCGGTTTACCTCGCCGGGTGTCAGAACCATCCATTAAATCATCATGTATCAGAGCGCTACCTTGTAAAAATTCCAAAGCCGCAGCAGCTTCATAAATCTTCGGATTTAGATTTGCACTAGTTCCCATGAAACCAAGAATTGCAAAAATTGATCTAAATCTTTTTCCATCCGATAAGTAAATTTTTAGAGAATCTGCAATAGGTACTAATTGTTCATCAATCTCTGAAATATTTGCACAGTAAGTATTTATCTGTCGAATTAAGGCACTATTAATTCCTTGGCGAATTTGGTCAATGTTCATGGCTAGGTCGATTCTTTATGCCGCGTACCGCATTTGCAAGTAGTTCGCCCGTGATTCCTGCATGTGATATTGAATCCAAATGTCGAATCTTGAATTTACGCTTATTTACGGTTCGAATTTTGGTTAAAACTTGATTATCGGAATCTCCAACAACCCCCGGCCTGATTTGGTCTACGATTTTATATTCATCAAAATCTGAGATTTCTAACTTGCCAGTTAGTACAAGTGAATATTTACCCGTTTCCATTTTGGTGGCATAAATATCTGTGGTCAATCCATCATTATGAAATTTTATGGTTCGAATTGGAAGTTCGCCGGGGTATCCCTGAATTCCTATAAGTCGTTGTTCAGGCAAGCTATGTGTTTGGGTGGCGTCAATGTAGTAATCGAATTCAGTATCGTGGTCGAAAGTGACACCGAGTTCAGAAGCGCGCACTTTTATTGCATTGGTTAATGCTTGAAAACCACCTGATACCTGCCAAATTCCAAATGATTCTTCAACAAATGCCAACACGTGAGACCATTTGTAAATTCCCGCGGGATAACCTAGATAGGTCGCATAGTTGGCCAAAATTTTATAAAGATAAGGATTTTGAATATTTACCGCCCGCATTCGCAAATAAGTGTCAGGATTAAATCTAAGTAGAGAAAATTCCCATTCGAAATAATTCTCTCTAATTCGATCCCATAGATACTCTGCCTGCTTCAGAGCTTGATTCCATTCTGTTGCAGCTGCAGCACCCAATTTGGATTCAATCTCCTTAATTCTTTCGTTTCTAGAAAGATTGGCAAAATTAATTTGCAAATCTCCAAAATCAAATACAAAGGCAGGGTTCATAGCTTGAACATCTAAAACTTGACCAAAATGTTTGCCAGTTTTTTGAAAGAAATCCCGATAAACCGCAGGCAGAGTAAAAATTTGACCATGATCAAAATAAAATCCACCAATTTCGGTATTTTGATAACTTGAACCAGAAAGCGTGACTTGGTATTTGGCTTTAGCCAATCTAGCAGCAGCAGTAAGTGCGGCCAATCCTGATCCCTCTATGTAGACCTTATTTTTCAATTAGGACTACCCAGATATCTCTTTGATAGATAGAAAATTAAGAGTGCTCCGTAAACCAAGCCGCCTATAAGTGCAGTTCCTTGCTTACCAAAAAAGAATAAATTGGCAATTACATGATAAATCCAGGTCCAACTCAAATAAATATCAATTGAAGCAATTCCTGCGCTAACTTTTCGTCTCTCTTTTGGTAAGACTAAATTGGCCAATCCAAAAAATATTACGCCCACAAATAGCCAACCAATTAAATTATCTAGCGGGATATGAGTTTGAAATGGGATATGGGCACTAGCAAAATCCCATTTCTTATAATTATTAGCAGTAAGAATCTGATCAAAAAAGAGCGCATAACCGGTCACAACTAATGCACCGGACAATAAGACCCAATTAGGTGCAAGTTTGCGCGCCATAATTAGCAATGGATGTGCTGACGCTAGCCAAAAAACTAAAACCAAAATTGGCACTTCAAAAACTGTAGCACCTAGATTGTTGTAGGTAATCTTTCCAAAAGGCCATCCGGTAGTTAAAGAAACTTTCTCAATTATAAAAGCCATAATTAATGTCAGGACTAAATAGCTCCAAAAATATCTTTTGGCATAGGCAAGTTGCGCATGAGCGAGTGAAAAAATTGCGGCAAAGATGGTAGAACCCAGGATTAATTTCGAATTTTGATTAAATAGAAAGATTATTTGAAGCAAAATACTTAAAAACAGCGCAGAATATAAAAATCTTTCGGCACCAACCGAGACTCGACCTCGACGATTGCGTCCATAATTAAATTGGCGAATAGACATTATTCAACTGCCATTGGCGTTGCGGTGGTTACTCTCTGAAGCTCGGCAAAAGTAGTAGGAAATACGGCATGCGGATGTCCTGCTGCCGCCCAAATTGAATCGTAGTCATTTAGCGCTTCATCAATATAGATATGGTTAATAGTGGTTATCCAACCAACCGGGCTGACGCCACCTACTGAAAAGCCACTTAACTCTTTAACATAATTAGCATCAGCACGATCTAAATGAGA
>CAYYFI010000007.1:35306-37779 GCA_964471265.1 uncultured Actinomycetes bacterium
GGTCCACGTTCTAGAATGCCATCCACGCGGTCAGTATATTAAGGTGAAACCTGTGAACCCGTTAGCAAAAAAAGCTCGTAATCATTTATGGGCTACCTTTTTTGTAATGGGTATCAGTTCGATGGCATGGGTACCGAGAATTCCAGAGATTAAAGATCAACTTGGATTAAGAGATGGACAATTTGGGCTGGTATTTCTAGCTGGTGCGCTTGGTTCAGTTATGGGAACTCAAATTGCTGGTCGCGCGATTCACTTAATGGCTAGCAAAAATTTCGCCAGAATTTGTGCGCTACTAATGCCAATTGGAATATTCACTATGGGCAGTGCACATTCGGTTATTACCTTAATAATTGGGCTTTTTATTACTGGACTCTCTTTTGCCGCAATAGATGTATCTGCAAATGTCCAAGCAATGGCTATCGAGAAATTAACCAGAGCCCGTTATATGTCATCCTTTCACGCTCTTTGGAGCGTAGGTGCATTCGTTGTGACATTGTTTGGTGGGGTTTTGGCAAAACACATTACTCCGCAACAACATCTTAAATATCTTGCATTAATTTCGGTGATTTTGTATTTCTTTACAATCAATGGGTTATTGAATGCTGAGATGGACGGTCACAAGGGTGAAGCCCATGAGAGCACCGAAGCAAAAATTCCGCTCTTTTCAAAAGAGACGTTACCGCTATGGGCCTTAGGAATTGGACTGCTCGCATCTTTTGTCCCTGAAGCTGGAATTTATGATTGGAGTGGAATTCTGCTTCAAGATCATATGCAAGTTGGCAAAGGAGTAACGGCAGTAGCTGCAACTTTTTATTCCTTGGGCATGATTGTTAGTCGATTTTTGGGAGATAGATGGTTTGAAAAGTGGGGCCACTTAAAAACCGTCAAGTTCGGTGGATATATCGGTGGAATCTCGCTGGGAATTGGATTAATAATTGGTATTCCACTATCTAATAAAAGTAATTTTGCAGGAGTGGCGTTACTAAGTGTTTCATTTGCAATCGTTGGTTTATGTATGGGGCCGCTATTTCCGGCATTTAATTTAGCGGCGATGAGCGTGCCAGGTATCGCCCCTTCAGTAGGAATGGCTAGAGTGGCATTGATTTCAATCGCTGGAAATTTCTTTGGCCCCGCACTAATTGGTGGCATCTCAGAATTAACTTCTTTACCAATTTCATTTGGATTAATTGCATGTTTATTACTTTTAGTGGGACGACAATCAAGATATATCTTGGTGAAAGCCGTTAAATAATCCAAGTTTGAAAGATTGTAAAGGTCGCAATTGTAAAAAGTAAGATCGCAAATGATTTTCTAAGTAGTGCTGGATTTGCACTAGCTGATTTTTTGCCTGCTAGATTTCCAATTACCACTGCGCTTAATGCCATGAATACTGGTATTTGCCAATTAATTTCTGCCCAGGCACTTTGATGTGCCAGTAAAGCAATACCACTGTTAAGCACAATGATTAACAGAGAAGTTCCCGCTGCTTTATTTTGGGGCGTATTAAAAGCCAGGACTAATACTGGAATTGCCAAAAATCCGCCGCCAATTCCAAAGAAACCAGTTAAAGAGCCAATTACTAGCGATAGCAAAATCAAAGTGGCGAGCGGAATAGTTTTTTCGTGGGCTTGGATTGGTTTACGAAGCATAGTAAATCCGGCAAAGATGATAACTGCACTAAAACCAGTAATTAATATTTCATCGCTGATATTTTTAACTAATTGAGCGGCAGTTATATTTGCAAATGCTCCCAAGCCGCTAATTATTAGAGCTTCTTTAATTAAAACATCTCTACTTTTTAAGCGGGGATAAAGTCCAGAGGCAGCAGCAACTATTACTACTGCAATTGCCGCCACAGAGGCCTGATGGGGAGGGTAGCCAAAACCGTAAACCAGAATCGGTACTGTGAGCATTGCACCACCAGCACCGACAAATCCAAGTAAAGCGCCAATTGCTCCACCGGCAATTAATGCGTTTACTATCTCCACTTAGGTATCTTGGCAAAGAAAAACACCCCCAAGCTTTCCCTTGAGGGTGTTTTTAATTAATTTATTAGAAGAATGAACCGGTGATATTTATACCAAGTTCAGCTCCGCCTGCAACCAACGCGTAAATAATTAACGCTGCGCCAGCGAGTGATAGATCCTTGAAAAATCCGATAGTTTCATTCATCTTTGCAGTTGGATCAGTTTCCTTCCAAAAGTTGTGCATCATGAATGCGGTTGGGATCAGGAAGATTGCGATTAGAAGTGCACCTAGATCTGCATAGATACCTAGGGCAACGAAGATGCCGCCGACTAGAATCATTAGTCCAGAAAGAATTACAGATAGTTTTGCAGCTGGAACCTTCTTGTACTTTGCATATCCGGTCATTGCATCAAGCTTGGTTAGGTGGCTGATGCCTGAATTAATGAAGATAAGCGCAAATAGAATTTGGCCGATTGCTAGAACAGCGTTCAATTGTTTCTCCTTG
>CAYYFI010000008.1:0-28334 GCA_964471265.1 uncultured Actinomycetes bacterium
TCTTTGAGCGTACGGTTATTACGTGCTCCCATTGTGGTGCTCCTTTTCGGGCCCTTCCTTTAATTAACTCATTAACTATTGGAAGGAATGGTTGTTGTTATTTCCTAATATTTATTAACTTTTAGAATGGTGGTTCGTCGGTGTTTGTTGACCAACCGCCACCAGCTGGCGCTGAAGATGCCCAAGGATCATCGTTGAATGAATCAGCTGAGAATCCGCCACCTGCGTTTGCGTTTGACGCTCCTGCAGCGCGAGTTGTCTTTGTAACTTTCGCGGTTGCATTACGTAGTGATGGACCAACTTCATCTACTTCAACTTCAAATACTGTGCGCTTCTCGCCTTCTTTGGTTTCGTACGAGCGTTGCTTTAAACGACCAGAAACAATTACGCGCATTCCGCGAGTAAGTGACTCTGCCACGTTTTCTGCTGCCTGACGCCAAATCTGACATTGCAAGAAAAGTGAATCTCCGTCTTTCCATTCATTTGTGTTGCGATCAAAGAAACGCGGAGTTGAAGCTACGCGAAACTTTGCAACCGCTGCACCTGATGGAGTGAAACGTAGTTCTGGATCATCAACAAGATTGCCGATGATTGTGATGTTTGTATCTCCTGCTGCCATTTTTATTTACCTCTTCTTATCTATCTACTCTGGGTGTTATCTACTTTTATAGGTTAATTGGTTATTCGATTACTCTGGACGAATAACTTTGGTGCGCAGAACAGACTCATTCAAATTAAGTTGGCGATCCAACTCTTTGATTGCTGCTGGCTCGCAGTGCATATCAACAACTGCGTAAATGCCTTCGCCCTTCTTATTGATTTCAAATGACATACGACGGCGTCCCCAAACATCTAGCTTGTCGACTTTTCCGCCTGAGTCTTTGATGATCTTTAAGTAGGTCTCGAGGCTTGGTGTAACTGTGCGCTCTTCGAGCTCTGGGTCAAGGATGACCATTAATTCATAATGACGCATGAATCAATAAACCCCTTTGGACTATGCGGTTACGGTCTTTCCGTAACAGAGGTGATCATTGAATATTGGATTCAATGAGGGGTTAAGGATAGGTGGAAGCGGTCTCAAAGAGGAAATCCCAAGGTTTTCCCTGTGTAGAGCGGGCTTGGCGAAGTTGGCGGGCCAAGCTGTAAATCATCGCGATACTGGCAGCTAGTCGAAGCAAGCTGATAGCGCCATAGAAACTCTGTGAAAGTCCAAATTGAGCCTCGGAAATTGTGGCTAAGTGCTGCCAAATTGCAACGTGATAAATAAGTTCGGCCATCTGCCAAATCCAGAACATCACCAATGTTGGTTTGGATTTAATTGCAATCACTGCCAGTGCAGTTAACCAGAGAACATATTGTGGTGAATAAACCTTGCCAAGAATTAGCGCGCTCGCGAAAACTATAAAAGAAATCTCTGCAAGTGTTGGTGTCTCTTTCAATCCAAATAAAAATACTGCAACCCAGGCAAGTATGGCTAAGGTGCCGAGTAAAGCTAAGTAATTTGTACTGCCGGAATTAAATCCAAATATTTGAAGCGCATTCCAGATAGATCCCCAATCCGGGCCACGTTCCATATTGAATTTATAGAAATGCCACCAGCCGGTTGGAGTCGTGATTGCAACCGGTAAATTAATTGCCAACCAAGTGGCGGTAAATATTGAAAGATATCGAATTGGAGCACGGTTTGTTCTGGCTGCAATTACCAGAATCGGAATTAGTAATAGCACAGGGAAGAATTTGGTTGCGACAGAAACTCCAAGTGCGATTGCACTGTAATCGTACTGTTTTCGATCAAACCAATAAATTGCAAGCAACATAGTTGGTATCGCCCAGAGATCCCAATTTATAAAAAGCGAACCGATAACCGCTGGTGCTAGTGCATAATAAAAACCGTAGCCGCTTATTTGCTGTGCAACATAAACTGTGAAAATAAAAAGTAGCGCCAACAAAAAGATATTTAAGAAGTAGTAATCATGCATATCGCGCATTGGTAGCGCGGTTAAATACATTGCCACGCCCATTAACACTGGATATTCCACGCTTTGATCGCCACTTCCAAATGCCCAAATATCTCTATCTAAACCGCGCTCGGTATATAGAGGCGCAATATCGGTATAACAAGCGTGAATGTAATTATCTGGTGATGCCCAATCTCGCTTTTCGCAATGTGAAAACTTCAAAAACGAGAGCAGGCTTGCCACAATTGCCAGCGCTAATAAAACGCGAGTATTACGAAACAGGTTATTTCTTCTTTTTCATAGTTTGTTTACCACCGCTGGTCATAACTACTGGATCGGTGCCACCAATATGCACTGGTTGTGGGAAAGAGAGCACTGGTTGACCTTGTAGCGCTCCTTTCATAAATGCAGTCCAAATCTTGGCCGGGAAAGTTCCACCAGTTACAGAAGTTAAACCACCAATACCATTTAAAGTTTGAGTTGCATCGTCGCGGAACATGGATACTGATGCGGCAAGTTGCGGTGTGTAACCACTAAACCAAGCAGAGGCATTCTGTTCTGAAGTTCCGGTTTTTCCGGCAGCAGGTCTACCAAGTCCCGAAGTTCCGTAAGTAGCAGTTCCGTTTTTAACTACCTCTTGCAACGCATAAGTTAAATCTGCCATTACCTCTTTACTAAATACGGTATTAGGGGAAGGTGATGCTGCTTGATAAAGCAATCCGCCATTTGATCCCGTTACATCGGAGATAAACCATGGTGCGGCATAAACACCATTAGCTGCAAATGTTGCATATGCATTTGCTACATCAATTACATGTGGTGAAGCAGCGCCAAGTACAACTGATGGGGTTGGCATCATTGCAACCGAATCTGGAATTCCTGCGCGGCGCGCAACATCTACAACTTTATCTGGACCAGCTTTAATTCCAAGTGGTACATAAACTGTATTGATTGAGTGCGCAGTTGCAGTCATTAAATCAACTTGGCCCCAACCTTCGTCGCCATAGTTATTAACTTCGTATGGTTTGCCAGCATCATCGAAAATTTGTGGGGTATCACCGTTCCACATTGAAGTTAATGGGATTCCAGCTTCCAAAGCGGCCGCTAAAGCAAATGGTTTAAAGGTAGAACCGGCAAGTGCAATTGATTGCGTCGCGTCATTTAATTGACGTTTTACATAATCTGCACCGCCATAAAGCGCAATAATTTCACCGGTTCCTGGGCGAATTGCCACTAGTCCTATATGTAGATTTTCTGGCGCCTTTGCAGGGGTTAATTTGGCTACCGCACCGATTGCTGCAGTTTGTGCTTTTTGATCGAAGGTAGTTTTAACAATTAAGCCACCTTTCATCAATTGATCATCAGTAAAACCACGTTTAACTAATTCGGCGCGGACCATTTCAATTAAATAACCTTTAGGTCCCGACAACCAACCTTCAGATGTGCCCGGCATGATGGTTGGGAACTTAGTTTCTTTTGCTTTAGCTTCAGTAATCCAACCAGCTTTAACCATGCCAGCAATTACATAATTAAATCGCGCTTGCAACCGTTCTAAATTAGCTTTGCTGTACTGCGGATCGTAATATCCGGGAGAGCGTAATACTGAAGCTATCACTGCAGATTGCGCCAGGTTTAATTGTTTAGCGCTGCGATTAAAATATTGTTGCGAAGCAGTTTCGACACCGTATGAACCACGACCAAAGTAAATAGTATTTAGATAATTTTCAAGAATCTGATCTTTACTTAATTGATTCTCAAGTTTTATCGCAATCACAAGTTCTTTAATCTTGCGCGTAATAGTTCTTTCTTGTGTTAAAAAAGCGGTCTTGGCATATTGCTGGGTAATCGTGGAGCCGCCACCGCCGCGGCCTAATGTTTTGATGTTATCTATAACTGCGCGCGCAAAACCACTAACACTAAATGCATGTTCGCTATAAAAATTTCGATTCTCTGCTGCTAACACGGCTTGCCGTAAATGTAATGGCATCTTTGCAAGCGGAACAATGGTGCGATTCTGCGCGCCGATTCGACCAATCTCTGTGCCATTTGAATATTGAATTATGGTCGATTGAGTGTTTACGAAATCATTCGGATTCGGGATATCTACCGTGAAATATGCCAATACAAATAGCGTTGAGCCAGCGACAAAACCAAAACCGCCGACAAAGATTGCGATTCGAGTTAATAAACGCTTGGAAACACTACGCATGGTGAAAGGCTACCTGTAAAGCGCGCATCTCATTGATCTTCAATCGTCTTCTGTTTGCGTGGTGGCTTGCGACTTACCCCATCTCCCAAGGTAAATGAGTGCACTAAATGGTTCCAATGGCAAGATTTGCAAACTTCAACTAAATAAACGCGAAACTCTCCGAATTCCAACTCCATCTGCATTAACTCTGCAATGGTTTTGATGCGACCCTGAAATTGTCCAAGTTGGTCACCATATGTATATCGAAGTTCGACCAGTTCATCTTTTTTGCATACTGGGCAGTTGCGATTGGCCTTTTCGCCATGAAATTTTGCGGCGCGAAGTAAATATGGATCGGCATCACAAGCATCGGTTGCACCGCGAAAGAGCGCAATCAGGGTGGCGCGCTTATCAAGCGAGTAATCGATAAATGATCGCTTTGACCTCATGGTTTAATTGTAATTAACCAATAAAGTTTGCACATGCAGGAATTCTTAAAATTACTTCTGCATCCGCGCCTGCGTAAATTGCTTGCGGTCAGGTGGAGCGGACAATTAACAGACGGAATTTTCCAGAGCGCGCTTGCCTCATTTGTACTTTTCTCTCCCGAACGTCAAGCAAGTGCGATGGCAGCTGCGTTGGGTTTTGCAGTCGTGCTGACACCTTATTCAATTGTTGGTCCACTGGTTGGCACAATTTTGGATCGTATAGCTAGACAACGTGCAATTTTTGTAGCAAATATTTTGCGTTCCGTAGATTTAATTTTGATTGCCATTTTGATTTTCTCGGGTAGTACCGGAGTTTTGCTTACTATTTTAATTCTTTTTGCGTTTGGAGTGAATCGTTTATTGCTGGCAGGTTTATCAGCTGGACTACCTTTGATGATTGATCGACCAAATTTAATTAAAGCTAATGCACTAGCCGTTACTGGCGGATCTTTGGCGGTAGTAATTGGTGGTGGTATCGGTATTGCCATTCGCCGCATGATTGATTCATTAAATAATGCCAACCATTCAGATGGAATTCTTTTGCTAATTGCAGTTTTAGGGTATTTAAGTGCCACTTATTTAACTTCTCGAATTGATCGCAATGAATTAGGTCCACTACCTCATGAATCTGGTAAAGCCGATGGATTTGCAGAATTAATTGCGGCAATAAAGTTCTTAGGAAATCACCGTGATGCCGCGCGAGGAATTATTGCCACTTCTATTCAAAGAGGTGGCCTAACTGCATTAACCATTATCGGATTATTACTTGAACGAAATACTTTTAATGATCCTTTAGATACTGAAGCTGGACTAGCCGGTGTTAGCACTGCAATTGCATTTGCTGGTGCTGGTTTGGTAATTGGCGCGCTGATTGCACCAATAGGCGTAGAGAAAATTGGTAGACATAATTGGATTCGAACTATGGCCGCAGCTAGCGCGATTACGCCAATTCTTTTAGGGATTTGGCCGATCCAAGCCATGTTGTATGCAGCAGCTTTTTTTGTCGCACTAAGTGGTCAGAGTATGAAAGTTACTAATGACGCTCTGATTCAATCAAAAATTACTGATGATTTTCGTGGTCGCACTTTTGCGCTAAATGATATGTCAGTAAATTTCGCAATCGTTGGTTGTGCCTTAATTGCTGCCTTGGTCATCCCAAATTCCGGGAAAACTTTCTTGGTGCCTGCTGCAATTTCAACTATTTATTTACTAACGGCATTAGTTTTACTGCGACCAAGTAAATTTAGCGCGACTTCCACCAATTAAATAATTCGGTAGCGGCGCGCTCTTTGCCAAGTGGCCCGTGTTCTAAACGCAGTTCCAATAAAAAATCTAAAGCCAAACCAACTTCTCGGGATGGTTTTAACTTTAATAATTCCATTACTTCGGCACCATCTAGATCTGGACGAATCGCAGCTAACTCTTCAGCTGCAGCTAAACGATCAATGCGCGCCTCTAATTCATCATATGTTCGCGCTAAACGTTCTGCTTTTTTCTGATTTCGAGTAGTGCAATCTGCACGCGTTAATACGTGTAAATGTGTTAATAATTCACCAGCATCTCGTACGTATCTACGCACCGCAGAGTCAGTCCATTCACCATCGCCATATCCATGAAAACGTAGGTGTAGCGCAATCAGAGTCTCTACCTCTTCAATTACTTCATTTGAAAAACGGAGCTTTTTTAAGCGATCTTTCGCTAAGCGAGCTCCAACAACTTCGTGGTGATGAAAGGAGACGCCGCCACCTGGAATTAATGCTCTGGTTTTTGGTTTTCCGATATCGTGTAGCAAAGCTGCCAGGCGAATTACTAAATTCTTGCCGCCTAAACGCGCTTCAAGCTCGATTGCTTGTTCTAAAACGGTTAATGAGTGTTCGTAAACATCTTTATGGTGATGATGTTCGTCAATTTCTAGTTGCAGCTTTGGGATTTCTGGCAGCATTAAGTCAGCTAGCCCGGTGGCAACTAAAATGGAAATGCCTTTTCGTGGATGGTTTGCCATTATCAACTTGATAAATTCATCTCTAATGCGCTCTGCAGAGATAATGTTGATTCGCTCCGCCATGTCTTTCATTGCTTTTGACGCATCATCAGAGATTTCAAAATTTAATTGAGCAGCAAACCTGGCGGCACGCATCATGCGAAGTGGATCATCGCTAAAAGACTGTTCGGGTGTGACTGGAGTACGTAAAACTTTAGCGCTTAAATCTGATAGACCATTAAAGACATCAATAAATTCTGGTTTAGCTCCGGTTAATTCCAATGCCATGGCATTAACAGTGAAATCGCGTCGAGATAAATCACCTTCAATAGTTTCACCAAATTGGACTTCTGGTTTACGGGAATCTAAATCATATTTATCACTGCGGTAAGTAGTAATTTCAACGGTAGTGTCGCCACGTTTACCTGCAATAGTTCCAAATTCAATTCCAATATCCCAAACATCTTCCGCCCAAGAATTTAAAATTTTCTTAGTATCTTGCGGGCGCGCATTTGTGGTGAAATCTAAATCGTTTCCAAGTCTGCCAAGAATGGCATCTCGCACCGGTCCACCAACCAGCGCTAATTTAAACCCGGCATCTTTAAAGGCTTTAGCAAGTGAGCTCGCTAGCGGTGCGCGCTCAATTAGCGAACGAATCGCTAATTCACCTGCGGCATCTAATGCGTTACTCATAGGGGAAAGGTTAGGGTACTCGCATGACCCCGGCACCTGGTGCTGGCGGCGAAGCTGGTTTAAGTACTCCACCGGCCTCCAAGCCTCACCGAAAAAAGCGTTCGCGCAATAAAAATAAACGGAAACAGAATGCGTCGGCTACTGCCAACCCTAAAACTCGCTATGCAAAGCGCGTTGATGAGGTCAGCGCTGGTGGTTTGGTAATTGATTTTTCCGGAACCAAAGGCTTATTAATTGGTCGTTACGATCAAAAAGATGCCAACCGTGAGCGATTACTTTGGTCGTTACCTAAAGGGCATATCGAAGAAGGAGAAACTCCTGAAGAAGCTGCAATTCGCGAAGTGGCAGAAGAAACTGGTATTCGCTCTGAAATATCACGCGAACTTGGTGTAATTGATTTCTGGTTTATGGCTGGCGGTAAAAGAATTCATAAAACCGTGCACCATTATTTATTTAAAGAGATTAGCGGCACCTTAACTCCGCAAGAATCAGAAGTTGATGAAGTTCGTTGGTTTCCATTAGAAGAAATTGTAAATCGCCTTGCATATCCAGATGAGAAGAAATTAATTGCACGAAGTGGTGATTTAAAGTGAAGCGATTATTTTTATTTTGCTTTATTTTGCTCTTTCTAACGCCGGCTCCTGCCCAGGCAGCGGGAAATAGTATTTGGATTGCCACAACCGCAAATCGAAATTATGCCGGTGAAATTACCAATAAGGATTTTGAAAAATCACTAGCACCCGCTGGGGATTTAGGCAGATTGGTATTTTCACCAGTTGCTAGACCTCGCACCTGGATTATGGATGCGGCGCTTCTAGAAGATGTGCAATCTTTAGTAAACAAGAATTCAACGCTTGCTACTAATTGGTTAAATCAACTGAAACGGGTATCTAGTCGGGACACCATTTATGCCACCGCTTATGGAAATCCAGATGTTATTTACTTAAATTCATTAGCACCTACCGAACTTAATTTTTATTACGCCGTTGGGCTTCAGCATCTGCAGGCAATATTGTTAAAAAATGTTTTAAGTGAAAAGGGCAGTGGTTATGGTTGGCGCAGAGCCAAGATTGATAGCGCATTACGCCAGTTTTTCAATGCAGCTCGGCAAGATTTCACACTACTCTCAACTGTCGTAAATCCCAAAGAAGTTGAATCGGATCGTGCTCGAATTGCACAATTATTTAGCCCGCTACTAAGCACTGACCAACGTAACGCACTCTTAAAAGATTATCGTACTGGTCAGAGTAATGTGATTAAGAAATTAAGAATTGTAAGTGGTAGATACCGAATCACTACTTCAAATGAAAAAATCCCAATTACTTTAGTTAATGACTTTGATACGCCAGTAAAAGTAGATTTATTTTTCACACCTTTAAATAATCGTGTGGTCTTTCCGCAATACCGACAGATAACATTAAATGCTAATAGTAAAATTCAAGTTAGTGTTCCAATAAAAACTATTGCGGCTGGTGATACTACTGTTATTGCGCGCTTTGAAAATGGTAAAGGTAAAGTTATTGGAGCAAGCGGTATTATTGAACTCTCTTCAACATTAATCTCACCGGCGGTTTCTAGATTTACCACCGGCGCAGGTTTACTTTTAATTTTGGCGGCGGTAGCGCAGAGCGTGAGACGCGTTAGAAAGAGTAGGGCGGTTAAATGAAGAATCAAGATCTCTTCCGCCAATCAACAGTAATGGCAATTGGTACTGTGCTTTCGCGTATTGCTGGTTTTATTCGTAGCGTTTTGACTGTGGCAGTACTTGGTACCGCGCTCCTTGCCGATAGTTTTAACGTGGCAAATACCATGCCAAATATTATTTATAACTTGATGGTGGGCGGTGCGCTAACTGCAATCTTTGTTCCGCAATTAGTTAAAAGTAAATCCGAACCTGATGGTGGATTAGAATTTGCATCGCGTTTAGTAACCACAATTAGTTTAATACTCGGTGCAATCGTGATTGTGGGAGTGGTTTTCGCGCCGGCGCTTGTAAAGATTTATGCGCCAGAATTCTCACAACCAGGTTTCGAACATATTTACGATTTAACGCTAACCATGATGCGTATCTGTCTGCCACAGATCTTCTTCTTGGGGTTATTTACGATGTTGGGGCAGGTAGCTAACTCCCGCGGCTCTTTCGCGCCAATGATGTGGGCGCCAATTGCCAATAATTTGGTGGGAATCGCGCTTTTAACTTATTTCATTGTGATGGTTCCTAAGTTCACCGCGGAAACCATCACCCCAACACAAGTTGCGGTGCTGGGTTGGGGCACCACTGCTGGTGTGATTGTGCAAGCGTTACTTGTAATTCCAGCGGTGAAGCAGACTAATTTCCATTTAAAGATTCGTTTTGGGTTGGGTGGTTTAGGAAAATCATTTTCATTGGCTGGTTGGACATTAGTTTATGTTTTAATTTCTCAACTTGGTTATTTAGTAACTGTTAGCGTGGCTACTAGCGCTGCTGTACGAAGTGCTAAAGCTGGAATTACCACTGGTGTTGGAATTACGCCATTTCAAAATTCTTATTATGTAATGATGTTGCCGTATGGAATTGTTACTATTTCATTAATCACTGCGCTCTTGCCACATATTTCAGAACTTGCAATCAAAAAAGATCGTGAAGCTGTGAAAAATGAATTGGTGCGCGCCATTCGAATGGTTGGCGTAATTACTGTGCCTTCTGGCATGGCGTTCTTTTTGCTTGGTCCATTAATGACCAGCACCATCTTTGTGGGAATTCCGTATGAAGATGGTTTGTATATGGGTTATGTTCTATCTGCACTTGGAGTGGGATTAGTTACTTTTAGTATTAATTTAATTTTGCTCCGCGGTTTTAATGCATTTGAAGATACCCGAACTCAAGTTCCATCAATAATTCTAATAAATGTGATTTCAGTAGCGCTCTCTTATCTATTTTTAAACATTCTTGATCCAAAATGGGTGACAGTTGGACTTGGCGCGGCATTTTCAATCAGTTATGTACTTGGGCTTCCGTATACCTTGCATTTACTAAAGCGCCATACTGGCGAATTACATATCCGTGAATTTTTGGGGCAACACTTAAAATTAATTTTCGCTTCATTTGTATCTATGTTTCCGCTATATCTAATTGCAAATTATTGGCAAGGTATCAATGAAACCTCACCGCTTTCAATTCGCGTATTAGAGTTATTTATTTTCATTATTTTGGGTGCGATTGGTTACTTTGTGGTGGCACAGCGAATGAAAGTCGCGGAAATTGCAGTAATAATGGAATACTTCCCTGGCAGAAAACGTTTAAAGAAAGACACAAGTGAGAGTTCATGAGCGATATCAATAACCTAGTAATCGTCGGATCTGGGCCGGCTGGCTACACCGCCGCAATTTATGCCGCACGCGCTCAACTAGCACCGTTGGTTTATGAGGGTGCAATCTCCGCAGGTGGCGCACTAATGACCACCACCGAGGTTGAAAACTTTCCTGGTTTTACTGAAGGCGTTATGGGACCAGTGCTTATGGAAAGTATGCGAAATCAAGCCAAACGTTTTGGTGCCAATTTAATTACTGATGACATCGTTGAAATGGAACTTGGTGGCGATGTTAAAACTCTTAAAGATGGCAGCGGAAACGTAATTAAAGCTAAAGCGGTAATCCTGGCTACTGGCTCTGCTTATAAAGAGATCGGTTTAGAAAATGAGAAACGTTTATCAGGTCGTGGTGTTTCTTGGTGTGCAACTTGTGATGGGTTCTTCTTCCGCGATCAAGTAATTGCAGTTGTAGGTGGCGGAGATTCAGCTATGGAAGAGGCCAACTTTTTAACTAAGTTTGCCAGCAAAGTAGTTTTAATTCATCGCCGAGATTCTTTACGTGCTTCAAAAATCATGGCAGAGCGCGCACAGAACAATCCAAAGATTGAATTTCTATTAAATACTGAAGTTACTGATGTTTTAGGTCAAGATAAAGTAGAAGCGTTACAACTTCGCAATACCAAAACTGGGGACGTTACCAAACGTGAGTTCACTGGACTTTTTGTAGCAATCGGTCATTCACCACGTTCTGAATTGCTAGCAGGGCAAATCTCATTAGATGGCGAGGGATATGTTCAGGTAGAAGGTCGCAGCACTCGCACGAATTTAAAGGGTGTCTTTGCATGTGGTGATTTAGTTGATCACACCTACCGCCAAGCAATTACCGCTGCCGGCTCAGGATGCCAAGCAGCGCTAGATGCAGAACGTTTCCTCTCTCACTAAGTATCCTTTCTCAGGAAATATATAAAGAAAAACAGGAGCAAAAATGGGCGCACCATCAGTTACAACAGCAAACTTCCAAGCAGAAGTTTTAAATTCAGATAAACCAGTGTTGGTGGATTTTTGGGCGGAATGGTGTGGTCCTTGCCGCATGGTGGCTCCGATTCTCGATGAGATCGCAGCTGAACATGGCGAAAAGTTAAAGATCGTAAAGCTCAATACCGACGAAGAATCAGCGCTAGCGATTCAATATGGCGTGCAGTCAATTCCTACTTTGCATGTATTTAAAGGCGGACAGGTAGTAAAGACGGTAATTGGCGCTAAGCCAAAGCCGGCTTTACTAAAAGATCTAGCTGAATTTATTTAATCTCTCATGATCGAAGTCCTGCTTCGACCTGGCGATAGTGGTGATTTGGTCAACCAAGTCATCACATCGCTAAACCGGATTGGGCTCTTAAATTCAACACCCGAAAATTACGACCAAGCTGTTGCGGATGCGGTTGCGCTATTTCAACAACAGCGCGGACTTACTTCAACCGGAAATGTAAACAATCAAACTTTCCAAGCTTTAGAAGAAGCGCGTTGGAAACTAGGTGACCGTTCGCTTTATTTACAACCTTCACCATTGATGCGTGGCGACGATGTCGCGCAATTACAGAGTCGATTAACGGATATGGGTTTTGATTGTGGACGCGTCGATGGAATTTTTGGCGATAAAACAGAAACTGCGGTAAAAGAATTTCAAAAATCAGTTGGAGTAACGGTCGATGGAAAATGTGGACCGGCAACTATCACTGCGTTGATTCGTTTAACTAAAACAGTCGCAGGTGGTGCGCCAACTAAATTACGTGAAACAGCGCATCAACAAAGTCGCGGTCCGGCGCTGGCTGGAAAAGTAATTGTGATTAATCCAGCGCGCGGCGGTGAAAATGTTGGGGTCAACGCAAATGGCACAACTGAAGCAGAAATTACTTATGACATCGCAACTAGAGTTGAAGGTCGCTTGCTGGCACTTGGCGCTAGTGTTTTTTTAACTCGCGGACCACAAAATGATCCAACTGAAGCCGAACGTATTTCATTAACAAATAAAAGTAACGCCGATTTAATGATCTCTTTAAATTGTGATTCTTACAAAAATGAATTGGCGCATGGTGTTGCAACATATTCTTATGGCAGTGATACACATGGTGTGCACTCTGTAGTTGGTGATCGTTTTGCATCTTTGGTGCAACGAGAAATTTGCGCACGAACAGATTTACAAGATTGTGGAGTGCATTCAAAAACTTGGGATCTACTTCGATTAGTGAGTGCACCGGCGGTGAGAATTGATTTAGGTTATTTAACAAATCCCGGAGATGCGAAGCGATATTTACGAGCCGAGTTTCGAGATTTGATCGCAGAATCTTTAGTGATCGCGATTCAACGCCTTTATTTATCGGCAGAAGATGATGCTAAGACTGGCACGCTACGAATTTCTGATTTAAAGCGCGCTGGACTTCGTATTAAGTAATTAATTTCCGCGATTTAAAGAGATATGGAAAACTAGCCCAATGACCGAACTGCGCCATACGACTGGAGATTCACTCGAACTCGAGAATCGTTTTGCATCTCGAGCGGCGCATATGAAGCCATCTGAAATTCGTTCATTGTTTGCCGTAGCTTCAAGACCTGAGATTGTTTCGTTAGCAGGCGGAATGCCAAATCTCTCTGCGTTACCAATGGACATGATGGCTGAGGTAGTTCGTAATTTAGTTGCAACCAACGGAACTGAGGCCTTGCAATATGGAAGCGGGCAGGGTCATCCATTGCTTCGCGAACAGATTTGTGAAGTAATGGCGCTAGAAGGAATTCGTGCCAATCCAGATGATGTCATTGTGACTACCGGTTCACAACAAGCTTTAGATTTAATTTCCAGAATTTTTATCGATCCAGGCGATGTGGTTTTAGTGGAAGCGCCTTCTTATGTGGGAGCACTTGGCACATTTGCGCAATATCAAGCAGCACCAGTACATGTTGAAACTGATAACAATGGCATGGTGCCCGCTGCGCTAGCTGAAGCGATTAAATCAGTACGTAGCGCTGGACGAAAAATTAAGTTTTTGTATTTAATTCCTAATTATCAAAATCCGACTGGCGTCATGCTCTCAGCAGATCGTCGCACTGAGATTTTGGAAATCTGTGCACGCGAAGAGATTTTTATCGTCGAAGATAATCCATATGGTTTGCTTGGATTTGATCGTCCGTCGCCAAATGCGATGCGCTCACAAGATTCCGAGAATGTAATTTATTTAGGTTCTTTCTCAAAGACCATTGCATCGGGCTTACGCGTAGGTTGGGCTTTAGTGCCGCAATCAATTAAAGATAAATTAGTAATTGCATCTGAAAGTTCCATTCTCTGTCCTTCAAATTTCACGCAATTAACGATTTCTACTTATTTGAAAGAACAGCCTTGGCGTGATCAAATCGCATCTTTCGTTGATTTATACCGAGTTCGTCGCGATGCAATGCTTGAAACTTTAGAGGCGCACTTTCCAAAGGAAGCTACTTGGACTAAACCAGGTGGTGGTTTCTATGTTTGGGTAACGCTGCCGCCAGAGATTGATACCAAAGCGATGGTGCCAAAAGCGATTGTGGCGAAAGTTGCCTATGTGCCAGGAAGCGCGTTCTATGCTGATGGTTTTGGTTCTTGGCAGATGCGACTTTCTTATTGCCACCCTACTCCAGAACGTATTCGCGAAGGCGTCAAAGCTTTAGGCGCAGTGGTTAAGCAAGAGCTAGCGTCGCGCGCTGGATATCAACTTAACTAAACGTTGTAAATCTTCTGCACCCGAATACTCAACAATAATTTCACCTTTGCTGCCAGTGCTTTCAATGCGCACTCGAGTATCTAAAACATCGCCAATTTTTTCGCCAAGCTCTTTTAGCTCTGGGCTGCTCTTTTTTGAACCGCCTTTACTTTTTGTTTTGCTACTTGGTTTTGCAATAGCGATGATCTCTTCAACGGTACGAACCGATAAACCTTCGGCAATAATTCGGTTTGCTAACTTTTCTATTGCGCTGGCATCAGATAGTCCAAGTAGCGCGCGTGCATGTCCGGCGCTAATAGTTCCGGCCGCAACTTTCTGTTGAACTGAAGTTGGCAGATTTAAAAGTCGCATGGTGTTTGTAATTACAGTACGCGAACGACCTAATTTTTTCGCAAGTTCATCTTGGGTGCAATTAAAATCATTTAATAATTGCGAATATGCTGCGCCTTCTTCAAGTGCATTTAATTGTGAGCGATGGATATTTTCAATTAATGCTTCTCGCAAAAGTTCATTGTTGGGAGTTTGACGAATAATCACTGGAATCTGCGTTAAACCTGCTTGTTTTGCAGCGCGCAAACGGCGCTCACCCATAATTAATTCATAACGCGCACCGACTTTGCGTACAACTGGTGGTTGCAATATTCCGATCTCTTTTATTGATGCCACCAACTCTTGCAACGCTTCGGGATCAAAAACAGTTCGTGGTTGTCGTGGGTTTGGATCGATTAAATTAATATCAATTTCATCTTGTGCGCCAACGGTAATTTCATTATCGTTTTGATTAATTGTTAATGGGATTAACGCATCAAGATTTGTTCCTAGTCCGCCACGTTTTACCATTAAGCAATATCTCCTGTTTTGTTTAGCAACTTATAATCTATTCGTACAACATTGCTATCAAAAGCTTTACCGCGCTCTGCAATTTCACGAGCTACTTGCATATATGCAATTGCGCCGGTTGATGATGGATCATAAGTCATTACAGTTTGTGAATACGATGGCGCTTCAGATAGACGTACTGCACGCGGAATTGGAATATCAATTAATTCGCGTGGAAAGTGCGAGCGCACATTTGCCACTACATCGTTTGCCAATCTGGTGCGCGAATCAAACATAGTTAAAACAATGGTTGAAAAATTAAGTTCTGAATTAAGGCGCTGTTTAACAATTTTGTAAGTTTCTAATAATTGTGACAAACCTTCAAGCGCGTAATATTCACATTGAATAGGAATTAAAACTTCAGTTGCAGCGCTAAAGGCATTAACAGTTAATAATCCTAAACTTGGTGGACAATCAATAAAGATGTAATCGTAATTATCTTTTATTTCATTTAACGCATCTTTTAGCCTTGATTCGCGCGCAACCATTGAAACTAAATTAATCTCTGCTTGTGCAAGTGAGGTATTTGATGGCAAACAATCTAAAACTGGAAAGCCAGCACATTTTTGAATTACATCTTTGATTTGCGCGCTGCCCATCAAAACTTCGTACGTTCCCATCGAGACTTTATGTTCTACTCCCAGGGCAGTTGAGGCATTTCCCTGCGGATCGAGATCAACTACTAGGACCTTTAGCCCACCCATAGATAGGGCGGCAGCGATATTTACCGCGGTGGTGGTCTTTCCGACCCCACCCTTCTGGTTGGCAACTACAAAGATTCGCCCTTTGGCAGGTTTTGGCATCGCCTCTTTTAAGCGGCGCGTTCCGATCACCTTTTGAATTGTTTCACGTGGAACATCGGCCATGCTCCGAACTCTAGCGTTTTACCTCTACAACTCTCGCTAAAGGGATACCTTCCAGCTCAATTTTATGGAGAATCGCGCCTGGAACCTCCGCCGCTTCAGCCTCTGCCGCCTCGCCCTTCATAGCTAGAAGCGATCCGCCAGGCTTGATTAAATGTTTTGAGATCGCCCAAAGCTTAGATAGTGGCGCTACTGCGCGAGCGGTGACATAGTCATACTGCCCCTTCTCCGCCTCAGCCTTTCCCCGTTTTACGGTAATGCCCAACCCTTCGCAGGCCTCTTCTAGAAAATTTACGCGTCGCTGGAGCGGTTCCAGCAGGGTTACCTTTAAATCTGGCCGGGCCAGCGCGATTACTACCCCAGGAAGTCCAGCGCCAGAACCGATATCAAGGACGGTGGCACCCTCTTTCATAAGGGTAGAGACAGGAATGCAGTTAAGGATATGGCGGTCCCAGATTCGCTCTGCCTCGCGAGGGCCGATTAAACCGCGCTCAATACCTGCGCTTTTTAGGAACTCCGCATAGCGGCGCGCTTCTGCGCTTCGCTCAGGAAAATGTTCCACGTGAAACCTTCTAAATCAATTAGTTAGGAAAGATTACGACGAAGCGCTCTGGGTCTTCACCCTCAGACTCAGATGAGAGGCCCAGCTCTTGGATACGGTCGTGGATAATCTTTCGCTCAAAGGCATTCATTGGGTTTAACTTGATTGGCGCGCCAGATGCCTTCGCCTCTGCCGCCTTTTCATCAGCTAGCGCCTTGAGGTCGGTGCGGCGATTGTCGCGGAAGCCGCTGATATCAAGCATTAAACGACTGCGATCACCGGTTGAGCTTTGGACCGCTAAGCGCGTTAGCTCTTGAAGCGCATCTAAAACTTCACCGTCGCGGCCAACTAGGTTATCTAGCTTTGCACCCACGATCGCAACCGATGCGCGGTTATTCTCAACATCGATATCAATATCGCCGTCAAGATCTGCAATATCTAAGAGCCCTTCAAGGTAGTCAGCAGCGATATCGCCCTCTTCTTCCAGTTTCGCAACCGGTTTGATCTCTACCTCTTTAACTGTCTTTTCTGTCATGATTTATACCCTTTATGTAGGTTTGCTATAAATTTATCGGCGCTTTTTCTTATTCTTTTTTGGTTGTTGGCGTTGGCCTTGTGGCGTATCCGGCGCCTTCTCCTCTACCGCCGGAAGCTCAATTAGCCCTTTGGCTGCCTTCTTTTTCTGAAGCTCTTCAAAAGCAGGTGAACCTGGAGTTGGGTTTCGTTTAATCACGTAATACTGCTGGCCCCAAGTCCAGAAGTTGGTAGTAGACCAATAAATCAAAACACCAATTGGAAAGTTCACACCTGAAATCGCAAAAATAATTGGGAATAAGTACAACATGATTTTCTGCTGCTGCATGATCATATTGTTTGGATCATTATTTACTGGCATTCCCTTCACCATTAATTGGCGTTGGGTAGTAAATGTTGAAGCAGACATCAAAATAATTAAGAAAACTGTCACAAGTTTTACGGTGGTATTTGTGGAACCTAAAAATGTCTCTGAAATTGGTGCGCCGAGGAATTTTGCGTTAGCTGCAGATTCCACATCTGCCATTGTTAATACACCACGAGGTTTTGCTTGTCCGATTCCATTTAGCACTGTGAAAAGTGCAAACATAATTGGAGCTTGAGCCAAAATTGGAAAACAAGAAGCTAATGGATTTGTTTTATGTTCCTTGTAAAGCTTCATCATCTCTTCGGATTGTTTTTGGCGATCGTCTTTGTATCGAGTTTGTATCTCTTTCATTTTTGGAGCAAGTGCAGTCATTGCTCGTTGAGATTTAATTTGTTTTACGAAAAGTGGGATCAAAATAATTCGAATTAAAAGCACCAAACCAACAATGGATAGCGTCCAGGTAACACCACTGCCTTCGCCAAACACTGGTGAGAGCGCGTCGTGAATCAACATGATCACCCAAGAAACCGCGGTGTATAACGCGTTCATTATGCTACCCATTAATTAACTCCTGAACTATTGAATTTGCCTTGTATTTGTGGGTTTTTTAGATAGTTTTCAAAATAATTACTTGATACATAATCCACGCCACCGTGTGAAAATGGATTGCAGCGCATTAAACGCCAAGCGATGAGTGGTAAACCTGCTAAGTTGTAAGTTTCCAAAGCATCAACTGCATAATGTGAACACGATGGATAATATTTACATTTTGGTCCAACAATTAGGTCAAGCCAGACTGAAATTGTTTTTTGATAAATTTTAATTAGTAAAATAAATGGCAGCACCAAAATTTTCATACAGTCACCTGATTTGCTTTGGTAAGTAAATTTTTGGTTTCTTGGAAAGCATTCTCTGGGCGCTTCATTGCACGAACTACAAAAAGTGTTCCGTTTGGGAAATTATTTAACTCTTCGCGAACTGCATGGCGAATTTGTCTTGCGATTCGATGGCGAACCACGGAGTTGCCAACTGACTTGCCAACAATTAGACCAAGTTTGGCGGGCGCTTCGCTCTTTGTTAAATCTTTTGAAGAATATAGGTAACCGATTAGGGAGTTTGTAGTAAATCGACGACCATTTCTGGTCGTAGCCGCAAAATCTGAACTACTTTTTATTCTTGCGCTATTTGGTAGCACGAGAAGTTTCAGATCTCTTAAGCCGAGAGCTTTGCGCGACCCTTAGCGCGACGTGCTGATAAAACTGCGCGGCCGGCGCGGGTAGCCATACGGGCGCGGAAGCCATGCTTCTTGGCGCGGCGGCGATTATTAGGCTGAAAGGTGCGCTTCATTTAAGACTCCTACATTTCTAAAACAAACATCACAATAAATACGGGGGAAGGCGAATAAGGGCCTGAGTTTAAGCGTTTGGGGATAACTGGGGCAAACCGAGCTTTATGGGTTATAGGCCTGGTCCTAACTGTGGATAACCACTTGCTTTTATTGATTTAACGCTCTAAATTCCGCCCGTCCACAGGTCTATAACTTTAAACCACTGGTTTAGACCACAGGTTGTGGATAACTATGTGGATAAGTGGAAAAGGTATTTTAGGCGGGAGGCCCAATGTCAGAGGTTCAGCTTCAGGCCCAGACTCATGAGGATCTCGAACAAGATTTAAGCGCCCTTTGGGGCCAAGTGGTCAGCCAGGTCGCAGGCGATGGCCCAAATAAAGCGGTTTTACAACTAGCTCGCCCGTTGGGGTTATTAAAAGGGGCGGGTGCGCCAAATTTAATTATTGCTACGCCAAATGCGTTTGTGAAAGACATTATTGATGTGCGATTGCGTACCGCTATTTCAGAAAGTTTGGCTGCGGTTTTAAATGAGAAAGTTAATTTTGCAGTCACAGTAGATGAAAGTTTAGAACTGCCAGATGCTCCTGAACCAAAAGCAAATGTTGAAGAAGTTGTAACCCGTCGCGAGGAGACATCTAAGCCGGTTGGCTCTGATGCGCTAAATCCTCGCTACATCTTCGAAACATTTGTAATTGGTGCATCAAATCGTTTTGCACATGCGGCGGCACTGGCAGTTTCGGAAGCCCCAGCAAAGGCTTATAACCCGCTATTTATTTACGGTGAATCTGGTCTAGGAAAAACTCACTTACTTCATGCGATTGGTGCTTACGCTAAAGAGTTATATCCGAATGTCCGTGTTAGATACGTTTCCTCTGAAGAATTTACCAATGATTTTATTAACTCTATTCGTGATGATAAATCAAATTCATTTCAAAAACGTTACCGCGATTTAGATATTTTGTTGGTTGACGACATTCAATTTTTAGAAAACAAAGAACGTACTCAAGAAGAGTTCTTCCACACTTTTAATACTTTGTATAACGCAAACAAACAGATTGTGATTTCAAGCGATCGACCACCTAAACAGTTAACAACTTTGGAAGATCGTTTACGTTCTCGTTTTGAGTGGGGATTAATTACAGATATTCAACCTCCGGAATTGGAAACTCGAATTGCAATCTTGCGAAAGAAGGCAGCACAAGAAAGACTTAACGCACCTGACGATGTTTTGGAATATATAGCTTCTAAAATATTTACAAATATTCGCGAACTTGAAGGTGCGTTAATTCGTGTTACCGCTTTTGCATCTTTAAATCGTCAACCAGTTGATATGGCTTTGGCTGAGATTGTATTAAAGGATTTAATTCCTACTGATGCTTCTCCCTCAATTAACGCCGCTGCCATTATGGCTCAAACCGCTGCGTACTTTTCACTAACTGTTGATGATTTATGTGGAACTTCTCGTTCTAGAGTTTTAGTTAACGCCAGACAAATTGCAATGTATTTATGTCGCGAGTTAACTGAGTTGTCGCTTCCGAAAATTGGTCAAAGTTTTGGCGGCCGTGATCACACCACCGTGATGCACGCTGATCGTAAAATTCGCGAACTAATGGCAGAGCGCCGTTCTATTTATAATCAAGTAAATGAGCTCACCAGCCGTATAAAGCAGCAAGGAAAGTAACCTGTGGACGGTGTGTGGATAACTGTGGAAAACAAGCGTAATTCTGGGGATTTTGTCTTGGGGATATCTAAAGTGTTGGTGCAGGGTTTTAGATCTTTACTCTCTTTCCCACAAAGTTCTCCACAGTTGTTTATAGCGCGTGTAGCTGTAAATCTTTTTCTGATATGGGAAAAAATTTGTAATTACAAAAAGGTAATTATAAATACCCACAAATTCACAGCGGTTATTACTACTAACTTTAAATATAAAACTTTTTCATGGAGAGTACCTTCAACATTTAAACCATTAGTTAAATCTAAACAATTAGTAAGGATTGCAGCGATATGAAATTTACAATCGAACAAAGCAAATTAGTAGATGTTGTTAATTGGGTTTCTCGCAGCATTTCAACCAGGCCAATCCAAACTGCGCTTTTAGGTATCGTAATAGAAGCCGACAACCAAAAAATAACGCTCTCAGGTTCAGATTTGGAAACTGCGAGCCGTGCTTTTTGTGACGCAGAAGTGGCAACACCAGGAAAAGTTTTAGTGCCAGGAAAAATTTTGGCAGATATCTCTAGATCGCTACCGAACAAACCAGTAACCATTCAATTAGACGGAACCAGAGTTTTAGTTAATGCCGGCAGCGCAAAATTCACATTACCAGTACTACCTATAAACGAATACCCAAATTTGCCAGAGATGCCAGAAGCGCTGGGCACTATCGATGCAGATTTATTTAATCAGGCGGTAGCGCAAGTTTCTACCGCAGCTGGAAAAGACGATTCTCTACCATCATTAACAGGTGTACATGTTGAAGTTAATGGCGAGAACATCACGATGGCTGCAACTGATCGTTATCGATTAGCAGTACGAGAGTTAACATTTAGCCCAGCTAGACCTAACACCGAAGCAGTTGCACTAATTCGTGCACGCACATTGCACGACGCCGCAAAAACCTTAGCAACCGCAAAAAACGTAAATATTGCACTAGCACCAGCTGCATCAAATGATCGTTTAGCTGGATTTCAAACCGACAGTAAGTCCACTACTACCAGGTTGTTAGACGGCACTTTCCCCCCATACCGTCATTTACTACCTCAAGAATCACTAACTACAACCGTGATTGAAGTAGCTCCATTTTTAGACGCGGTACGTCGCGTAGCGCTTGTTACCGATAAAACCATTCCGCTCAAACTCACCTTCACCGGCAACACTGTTACTTTGGAAGCCGGCGGCGGAGATGAAGCCCAAGCAAACGAAGTATTTGAAATTAATAAAACTGGCGAAGATTTATCAATCGCTTTTAACCCAAACTACTTATTAGATGGTTTACATGCAATAAACGCACCTTATGCACAAATTTCATTTAATACCTCTAGTAAAGCCGCGATTTTAATGGGTAAGAGCGACGCTAACGCGTCAGCTATTGAAAACTTCCGTTATTTATTAATGCCAACCAAGTTTGCTTACTAATTTAATTTCAACTGAATTTATGAAGTTATAAATTTATGTATGTAAGTAAGTTATCCCTAACCAATTTTCGTAGTTACCAACAACTAGATTTAACTTTAAACCCAGGTGTAACAACTTTTGTAGGAAATAATGGCGCCGGTAAAACCAATATTGCCGAAAGCTTAATCTTTTTAAGTTTTCTCACTTCACACCGCACCCCAACCAACCAACCACTAATTTCACTGGGAGCTGATCAAGCAATAATCCGAGCTGAAATCGTGCGAGGAGATCGTAACCTGCAAATAGATTTAGAAATTAATGCTAACAAAGCAAACCGTGCAAAATTAAATCAAAATCCAACCAAATCACAACGTGAAATATTGGGAGCTTGCCAAGTTATTTATTTCTCGCCAGAAGATTTAGATTTAGTGCGCGGCGAACCCACCAACCGCAGAGATTTTCTGGATAAGTTATTAATTACTAAAAGTCCACGTTTAGCAGGTGTGTTAAGTGATTATGACCGGGTATTAAAACAACGAAATACACTGCTTAAAACCCGTGCCCCACAATCTGCAATCACTCCTTGGACTGAGCAGTTAATTAATTTTGCCAGCATTATCACAGCCGAACGGCTAGCTTTGGTTGTCGCTTTAAATCCATTAGTGACCGCAAATTACAAAGAATTAAACGAAGTTAAAACTGCCTCAATTATTTATAAATCAAATATTGAAGATTTAAATACAAACCTAGATGAAAACAAAAAACTAATCGAAGCAAAATTGCAGGAAGTTCAATACCAAGAAATAGAGCGCGGAGTTACTTTAGTAGGACCGCACCGAGATGATTTAATTTTACAACTAGGAGATTTCCCTGCAAAAGGTTATGCCAGCCACGGAGAATCATGGTCTTTTGCTATTTCATTAAAAATTGGCTCATTAGAACTTTTAAAAACTCAAGGTTTAGACCCAATTTTAATTTTAGATGATGTATTCGCAGAGCTTGATACCAATCGCCGCGCTAGATTAGTGCAAGCAACAAAATTAGCAGAACAAACTATTGTGACCGCTGCAGTGGAAGGTGAGCTACCACCAGATTTAAATGATGTTCGTTTTAATGTAGCGAACGGTAAGGTAACAAAATGAACCGCCGAGATATTGCTTTAGATTTATACAACGCATTTAAAGGTGGCCGCACCTCTTTTTTTACATCTAAAAAGAAAACCAACTCCGAACCAGAAGTTCGAGACAATTCAGAACCTAAACCAATTAGTGAATTAATTAATCAATTAGTTGATCAACGAGATTGGCAGAGTGGTTTAGCTGAAGGTGAAGTTTTTGTGCGTTGGCGCGAAGTAGTTGGAGACGAAATTGCCGCGCATTCTGAGCCAATCGAAATCAAAGATGAAAAATTATTTATAAAATGCTCTTCAACTGCTTGGGCAACCCAATTAAATTTAGTGAAATTACAATTACTTGAATCAATTCAAAAGATCGCACCAGGGATAAAATCACTAGAAATCTTTGGGCCGAACGCACCAAGTTGGCGAAAAGGGCTTCGTACCGTGCAGGGCTTTCAAGGCCCTCGAGATACCTATGGGTGAGAACCGACCTACAAACCAGCGTTAAAAACCGCTTATTTCTACCTTTCTGCCCTTTTTAAGGGTATTTCTAGTTACGAAATACCACTAGGATTTACAGGTGTCCCCACGGTTTTGGGGCCTAGCGCGCGATTTAAGGCGATTTAACTTTAGTTACCAAATAGGAGGCTCGATGGCTGAGAAGCAATATGACGCCTCCGCGATCACCGTTCTTGAAGGGCTAGAAGCGGTCCGAAAGCGCCCAGGTATGTATATCGGCTCTACCGGCGAACGCGGACTCCATCACTTAGTTTATGAAGTAGTTGATAACTCAGTTGATGAAGCTATGGCCGGAGTATGTGATCGCATTGATGTCACTTTGTTAGCAGATGGCGGCGTTGAAGTAATTGATAACGGCCGCGGAATTCCAGTAGACATTCACCCAGTTGAAAAGAAACCAGCACTAGAAGTTGTATTAACTGTTTTGCATGCCGGCGGAAAATTTGGTGATGGGGGTTATTCAGTATCTGGCGGCTTACACGGAGTTGGTATTTCTGTTGTAAATGCACTTTCTAAAGTTGTACAAGTTGAAGTACAACGAGATGGATTTTGGTGGTCACAAAGTTATCAATTAGGTGTACCAGATGCGCCAGTTGCTAAAGGAAAAGCAACCGATGGACATGGAACCATTGTGCGCTTCTACCCTTCTGATGAAATTTTCGAAACCACCGATTATTCTTTTGAAGTTCTATCAACTCGATTCCGCGAAATGGCCTTTTTAAATAAAGGATTAACTATCACTCTTAAAGATATGCGCCCTGGCCATGTTGATGATAAAGGTGAACAACTTCAAGTTGTATATAAATTTGATGGCGGAATTGTAGATTTTGTGCGTTACATCAATTCAACGCGAGGCGAACTTCATAAATCCATTATTGATTTGGAACAAGAAGACAAAAAACGAAAAATATCTTTAGAAATTGCGATGCAATGGAACGCTGGATTCTCTGAATCTGTATTTACCTTCGCAAATGCAATTAATACACACGAAGGTGGTACTCACGAAGAAGGATTCCGCACAGCACTAACTTCGGTAGTCAATAAATTTGGCGAAGACTGGGGATTTATTCGCAAAAAAGAAGATCGTTTAACCGGAGAAGACATCCGCGAAGGACTAACTGCGATTGTTTCTATCAAAATTTCGGAACCGCAATTTGAAGGACAAACCAAAACAAAATTAGGAAATACCGAAGCTAAAACTTTCACTCAAAAATGCGTTAATGAAGCTTTAACTGAATGGTTTGAGAAGAATCCAGCTGAAGGCAAAGACATTGTTCGAAAGAGTATTGATGCGGCGGCAGCGCGCGTAGCTGCCCGTAAAGCGCGAGATTTATCTCGAAACCGTAAAGGTTTATTAGAGGGTCGCGGCATGCCAGGAAAATTAGCAGATTGCCAATGGACCGATCCTGAAAAGTGCGAACTTTATATTGTTGAAGGTGATTCCGCTGGTGGCTCTACCAAAGGTGGACGCGATTCAAAATACCAAGCAGTACTTCCTATTCGCGGAAAAATTCTTAACGTTGAAAAAGCACGTATTGATCGAGTGCTGCAAAACAATGAAGTACAAGCTTTAATTACCGCACTTGGTACTGGTGTGCACGATGATTTTGATTTAGCGAAACTTCGTTATCACAAAATTATTTTGATGGCTGATGCTGATGTTGATGGTCAACATATCCGCACCCTTCTTTTAACTTTACTTTTTAGGTTTATGCGTCCATTAATTGAGCACGGTCATGTTTATTTAGCACAACCACCACTTTATAAATTGAAGTGGGCCGGTAAAGAACCCGTCGAATACGCCTTTAGCGATAAAGAGCGCGATGGCATGATCAAAATTGGAATTGATGCAGGCAAACGTCTACCAAAAGAAGACGGTATTCAGCGCTTTAAAGGTTTAGGTGAAATGCCAGCTAAAGAACTTTGGGACACCACCATGGATCCAGAACACCGTGTTTTAATCAAAGTGACTTTAGAAGATGCAGCCGCAGCTGATGGTTTGTTCTCGGTCTTAATGGGAGAAGATGTCGAACAACGACGTCAATTTATTCAGCGCAATGCTAAAGATGTTAGGTTCTTGGACATCTAAATGGAGAACATGGAAAACAAGCAATTCGACAAAATTGAAACTGTCGATCTACAAGTTGAGATGGCGCGTAGCTATCTTGATTATGCGATGTCAGTTATTGTCGGACGCGCACTTCCAGATGTTCGCGATGGCTTAAAACCAGTACATCGCCGCGTGCTTTATGCAATGTATGACGCGGGTTATCGACCAGATAAGGGTTATTACAAATCTTCCCGCATCGTCGGTGATGTCATGGGTAACTATCACCCACATGGCGATGGCGCGATTTATGACACTGTAGTTCGTTTAGCTCAACCTTGGTCACTTCGCTATCCATTGGTAGATGGAAATGGAAATTTTGGTAGCCCTGGAAACGATCCAGCTGCTGCGATGCGCTACACCGAAGCGAGACTCTCTCCAATTGCCATGGAGATGATGCGCGATATCGATGAAGACACAGTTAATTTCATCCCAAATTACGATGGGCGCTCCCAAGAACCAACAGTTTTACCATCACGCTTTCCAAACCTTTTAGTTAATGGCTCTGCTGGTATCGCAGTTGGTATGGCGACCAATATTCCGCCACATAATTTACGCGAGATCGCCGAAGGTGTTACCTGGGCGCTTGAAAATCCAGAGGCTAGCGCAGAAGATTTATTGAAACATTTATTAACGATTGTTAAAGGTCCAGATTTTCCTACCAAAGCGCTGATTGTTGGTCGCACTGGAATTGAAGAAGCTTATAAAACTGGTCGCGGATCAATCACAATGCGCGCGGTGGTTAATGTTGAAGAGATTAACAAGCGCACCTGTTTAGTAGTTACCGAACTTCCATATCAAGTCAACCCAGATAATTTAGCGCTGAAGATTGCAGAGCTAGTTAAAGATGGAAAGATAAAAGGAATTGCAGATGTTCGCGATGAAGGCAACGAACGCTTAGGCCAACGATTAGTAATTGTCTTGCAATCAGGTGCGATTGCCAAAGTGGTATTAAATAATCTTTACAAACATACTCAACTACAAGACACCTTCGGCGCAAATATGTTGGCGTTGGTTGACGGAGTACCGCGCACACTTCGTTTAGATGAGTTTGTTCGTTACTACATCGAACATCAAATTGAAGTTATTGTGCGTCGCTCCAAATTCCGTTTAGCAGAAAAAGAGCGCCGAGCACATATTTTGCGCGGCTACTTAAAAGCACTAGATGCACTAGATGCAGTTATTGCTTTGATACGTGCTTCAAAAACTTCCGAAGAAGCTCGCGAAGGTTTAATGAAACTTCTTGAAGTAGATGAAATCCAAGCCAATGCAATTTTGGATA
The DNA here is from genome assembly GCA_964471265.1 of uncultured Actinomycetes bacterium. GTDB lineage: Bacteria > Actinomycetota > Actinomycetes > Nanopelagicales > Nanopelagicaceae > ZLKRG08. Next base: position 27,016 of record CAYYFI010000008.1, read on the forward strand.
TGCAGTTACGTCGCTTAGCAGCGCTAGAACGACAGAAAATTAATGATGAATACGATCAATTAATGTCTGAAATTAATGAATTAAATGTAATTTTAGGCAGCATCGATAAGCAGCGTGAAATCATAAAAACCGAGCTAAATGAAACAGTAGCTAAATATGGCGATGATCGTCGTACCCAAATTGTCGCTGCAGAGGGTGATTTCAGTGCGGAAGATCTAATTCCTGATCAAGATGTAGTGGTAACTGTTACTCGCGGAGGTTATTCAAAGCGCACCCGCGCAGAGCTTTATCGCAATCAAAAACGCGGCGGCAAAGGCGTCAAAGGCGCTGCGTTAAAACAAGATGACGTTGTTGATCATTTCTTTGTGGCCTCAACTCATGATTGGCTACTTTTCTTCACCAATAAAGGACGCGTTTATCGCGCAAAAGTTCATGAATTACCTGACGCCGGACGTGATGCACGTGGACAACATGTCGCAAACTTAATGGCCTTTAAACCAGATGAGCAGATTGCATCTGTACTATCAATTAAAGATTACAACACTGCACCATATTTAGTATTAGCAACAAAATACGGCTTAGTTAAGAAATCACCATTAATCGAATATGACTCACCACGCACCGGTGGACTTATTGCAATTACACTTCGTGATGGCGATGAGGTTGTTGGTGCGACTTTAGCAATCGATAAAGATGAATTATTGTTAGTTTCAAGAAAAGGTATGTCACTTCGTTTTTCAGCAAATAGTGATTCCATTCGCTCAATGGGACGCAGCGCCACCGGTGTCATCGGAATGAAATTCCGCTCTGGCGATGAACTTCTTGCCATGGCGCGGGTTGGTGGATCTGATAACAATTTATTTGTATTTACCGCAACTGATGGTGGTTTTGGTAAGAAATCTCCACTTGATGAATATCGAATTCAAAACCGTGGTGGAATTGGAATTAAAGCCGCGAAAATAAATGAAGAGCGCGGTGGCTTAGTTGGTGCATTAGTAATTAGTGACAAAGATGAAATTCTGGCAATCACATCAAATGGATCAGTTATGCGCACTGATGCATCAGAGATTCGTCAGACAGGCCGTGACAGCATGGGAGTTCGTTTAGTTAATCTCGATGAAGGCGTTGTGCTCTTGTCAGTTACCAAAAACGGCGAAGATGCTGATACGGTTGCGCCCGCTTAACTAGCGATTTGGGCTAAAAACCTTAACAAGGTAGATTTTGCTTCCTTGCTTGGGCCTATAGCTCAGCCTGGTTAGAGCGCTTCCCTGATAAGGAAGAGGTCGGTGGTTCAAGTCCACCTAGGCCCACCAAGCAAG
>CAYYFI010000009.1:0-9243 GCA_964471265.1 uncultured Actinomycetes bacterium
CACTCATCTTCGCCGCAAAATTCCAAAGCGCCTTCCATATTTAATTTCTTAGGCGGAATTAGTTTTTCAGCTTCATCAGAACCTGATGCGCGCATATTGGTTAGCTTCTTTTCGCGAACTGCATTTACATCCATGTCATCTGCGCGAGAGTTTTCACCAATCACCATGCCTTCATAAACTTCCATGCCTGGTTCAATAAATATTGACCCACGTTCTTGAATTGCCGCAATCGCATAAGAAGTAGAAACACCACGACGATCTGCTACCAATGAACCAGTTGGGCGAGTACGTAATTCTCCGTGCCAAGGTTCGTAACCATCGAAGACGTGATGAAGTAATCCAGTTCCGCGAGTTTCCGTTAAGAATTCAGTACGGAAACCGATAAGTCCACGAGAAGGAACGCGCCAATCTAAACGGATCCAACCAGTACCGTGATTAACCATCTGTTCCATGCGACCTTTACGTAGCGCCATTAACTGCGTGATTACACCCAAATAATCTTCTGGGCAATCAATCGTTAAACGCTCCATAGGTTCGTGCAATTTGCCATCAATAGTTTTGGTAACTACCTGTGGTTTGCCGATAGTTAATTCAAAACCTTCGCGCTTCATAATTTCTACCAATACCGCTAGCTGTAATTCGCCACGGCCTTGCACTTCCCAGGCATCTGGACGTTCAGTGTTGAAAATGCGAAGTGATACGTTACCGATCAATTCTTTATCCAAACGATCTTTAACTTGGCGCGCAGTTAATAATTTTCCTGATTGACCTGCAAGTGGAGACGTATTAATACCTATGGTCATGGAAATTGATGGATCATCAACGGTAATTAGCGGTAGCGGATGTGGATTTTCTGCATCTGCCAAAGTTTCACCTAAAGTAATAGTTTCTATTCCAGCAATCGCAATAATGTCACCAGGGCCAGCTTTTTCTGCCGGTACCCGCTCTAGCGCTTCAGTCATTAAAAGTTCTGAAATTTTTACCTTTTGAATGCTGCCATCGGTTTTAATCCAAGAAACTGTTTGTCCCTTAGATATTTCACCTTCATGTACACGACATAGCGCTAAACGTCCAAGGTATGGAGATGAGTCCAAGTTGGTTACATGTGCTTGCAGTGGTGCACCTTCGTGATACTTAGGCGCAGGGATTGTTTCGTAAATAACATTAAATAGCGCATCTAAATTTTCTGCATCTGGCATGCCGCCGTTTTCTGGGCGATTTGTGGAAGCGCGACCTGCCTTTGCCGAGGCATAAACAATTGGAAAATCAATCTGATCTTCACGCGCATCTAAATCTAAAAATAATTCGTATGCTTCATCAACTACTTCAGCGATACGTGAATCTGGTCTATCCACTTTATTAATTACCAAAATAACTGGCAGATTCTTTGAGAGCGCTTTGCGAAGCACGAAACGTGTTTGTGGCAGTGGACCTTCAGATGCATCTACCAACAAAATTACGCCATCGACCATTTCTAGTCCGCGCTCTACCTCGCCACCGAAATCTGCGTGGCCAGGTGTATCAATAATGTTGATTACTTTTTCACCGCGTTTGACTGCAGTGTTCTTGGCAAGAATGGTAATTCCTTTTTCGCGTTCTAGATCCATTGAATCCATCATGCGATCTTGACCCTCTTCTTGCTTTTTATGCGCCGCAAATGCGCCAGATTGCCACAACATCGCATCAACGAGCGTGGTCTTTCCATGGTCAACGTGCGCGATAATTGCAACGTTACGAAGTTCGTCGCGACTCTTTACAGTTAAACCAGTTAAGTGTTCTTGTTTTCTTGAATGATTAGACATTAAATCGAAACTCCACAACGTCGCCATCTTGCATTACATAGTCCTTACCTTCCATGCGCACTTTGCCATGTTCTTTGGCTGCTTGCATGGATCCGTACTCCACCAAATCTGCAAAATGTACAACTTCTGCTTTGATGAAACCTTTTTGAAAATCGGTGTGAATCACACCGGCGGCAACTGGCGCGGTATCGCCTTTATGAATTGTCCAAGCGCGCGCCTCTTTTGGACCAGCAGTTAAATAAGTTTGCAAACCTAAATTCTTAAATCCAACTCGAGCTAATGTGGTTAATCCCGGTTCGGTTAAACCAATGGATTCAAGTAGTTCTTGGGCATCCGCATCTGGAAGTTCGGCAAGTTCGGCTTCGGTTTTTGCATCTAAGAAAATTGCTTCGGCAGGTGAAACTAGCGCTTGTAATTTATCTCGTAGCGCTTGATCGTTTAGCTCTGCGGCATCAACATTGAAAACATAGAGGAATGGTTTTGCAGTAAGCAGATGTACCTCTTTTAAGAGTTCCAAATTCAAACCGGCAGTTGAAATTGGTTTGCCAGATTCTAAAACGGCATTGGCTTTCTTAAGTTCTTCAAGAAGCAACTGTTTCTCTTTATTCTGCTTTGCTTCCTTTTCAATTCTTGGCAGCTGCTTTTCAATCGACTGCAAATCTGCGAGCGCTAATTCGGTATTGATTGTTTCCATGTCACTTGCCGGATCAATGCGACCATCTACGTGCACTACATCGCCATCATTGAATACTCGGATAACTTGGCAGATCGCATCAGTTTCGCGAATGTTTGCTAAGAATTTATTACCAAGGCCCGCACCTTCGGATGCGCCTTTAACAATACCCGCAATATCTACGAACGAAACCGTGGCTGGCAAAATCTCTTTTGAGCCAAAAATCTCAGCTAATTTCTTTAAGCGCTCATCGGGTACGCCCACCACACCAACGTTTGGTTCGATGGTTGCAAATGGATAGTTGGCAGCCAAGACATTGTTCTTGGTCAATGCATTAAAAAGAGTCGACTTTCCAACATTTGGCAGTCCAACGATTCCGATTGAGAGGCTCACGAGGAGTAGAGCCTACGCGTAAATGTCGGTGGCTCTTGCCATGATTGCCTCATGCAGGCGTATCTCACATTATTTATTGGGCTAGTACTTGGCCTCGCAGTAGGCGTTGCCTTGGGTTTGCTCTTTGCCAAGAACAAGAATGCAGATCAATCGCAAGCTCCTGAAGTCGCTTCAATCAATACCACTATTAATTTACTAAAAGAAAAAATTGGAGTCCTTGAATCCGAAGGACGGAGAATTGAAGTAGAACGCAAAGGCGTAGATTCCAAGTTATTTACCCAACTAGAAGCGCTCAACACTATTCATGAAAAAGGAGTGCAAGAGACTCAAAAATTAGCAGGCGCACTTGGCTCTTCTCAAACTCGAGGCAAATATGGTGAAGCGCAATTAGAAAATATTTTGCGCCATGCCGGACTCAAAGAGGGTATTGATTTCGAAATTCAAACATCTCCTGGTGATCTCTCCGGAATTCCAGACGTCATTGTCCATATGGCTGACAAACTTGATTTATATATTGACTCTAAGTTCCCATATGTCAGGTACTTCGAAGCGATTAATACAGATGATTTAGAGACGCGAAAGTCCCTAATGAAAGCGCATGCTTCTGATTTGTTAGGGCATGTAGATGCGCTCTCCAAGCGAAAATACGATAGCGCTAAAACTTCGGCAAATTTTGTGGTGCTCTTTGCACCATTTGAATCAATTCTGGCTGAAGCATTGATTGCAGATTCCATCCTGCTCGAAAAAGCATTTGAAAAGCGAGTAGTAATCGCGACACCTTCTACTCTACTTGGCATGTTACGCACCGTTAAATTAGGTATTGACCGAAGCGCATTGGCAAATAGCGCCGAAGAGATTCGTGATATTGCTACAAAATTAGTTAGCAAATTAGTTACTAACTACGAACATATATCTACGGTAAGCAAGCGACTAAATAGCACAGTAACCGCATTTAATTCTTTGGTAGGTAATGTGGAATCTACTGTCACCGCTCCAGTAAAAGCCATGATTGATAAGGGCATTACTAATGAATCACTTCCGGAATTACCTACCGTTGATACCAGGGCCCGAGATTTAAATGGTTTGGATTCGACTGATACTTCACATGCAATTAAAGTTGAATCTGCCCGAGAGGAGAACGAATAATGGATTTGCAGCAAATTCTAAAGGTCTTAAATAAGATCAAATTAAAGAAAGAAGGCGTCGCAACGCTACAGAGCTTCTTCATCTTCTTCTTTGCATCCATCGAAAATTTAATTCGCCACGGATACGGAATTGTGACTGGTTTAGTTTTATTAATTGTGGTGCTGCTTGGAAATCGCTTTGGCCGAGAAGGCGTTGCATACGTTGCAGTGGTCACGCCACCACTTGCCTTTGCAGCAACTTCACTATTTTGGGCGCTACTTGCATACAACATTCGTATTATGAAAGTTGGTTTGGAATTTATTGGCGCACTCTCTTCAGTTGCGCCGTGGTTAATACTCGGCGCGCTTTATGGTTGGTATAACTTCTTGCATCAACGCGCACAAAAACGTATTGCTACCGCTCGCGCACGCGCCTAATTACGCTAATTACGCTAATTACTTAGCGATATCTTTACGAAGTTCACGAGGCAACTGGAAAAGTAACGTCTCTTCTTTGGCAGTAACCGTTTCAACGGTGCCATAACCGCGATCTGCCAGCCACTTAAGTAAATCTTCGACTAATAACTCTGGTACCGATGCGCCACTTGATACGCCAACGGTATTTACATCATGTAGCCAATCCGAACTTGCTTCATGGGCATAATCAATTAAATAAGCGTTCTTTGCGCCATATTCCTTAGCAACTTCAACTAAGCGCACCGAATTTGAGGAATTAGTTGAGCCGACCACTAAAACTAAATCGCATTGCGGTGCAATCTGCTTCATCGCCTCTTGGCGATTCTGAGTGGCATAACAGATGTCATCTGAGGGCGGATCAATAATCTCTGGGAAACGCTTCTTTAGCTCCGCTACCGTTTCCATGGTTTCATCTACCGATAAAGTGGTTTGAGATAACCAAGCTAACTTTTTGCCACTCTTTGGTTGCACCGTGCGCGCCATTTCAACGCCTTCGATAACCGTCACACGACCCGGTGCTTCTCCAGCGGTGCCTTCAACTTCTTCGTGGCCATCGTGGCCAATCATGATGATCTCTAAATCTTCATTTGCATAACGGCGAGCTTCGTTATGTACCTTGGTAACTAACGGACAGGTAGCGTCAATTGTTTTTAATTTGCGAGTTGCAGAATCGGTATGCACTTGCGGTGAAACACCATGTGCACTAAAAACCACGGTGGCACCTTCTGGTACTTCATGAACTTCTTCAACAAAGATTGCACCACGTTTTTCCAGTGATTCAACTACATATTTATTATGAACAATCTGCTTACGGACATAAACCGGTGCGCCATAAACTTCGAGCGCTTTCTGAACAGTTACCACTGCACGGTCGACGCCGGCGCAATATCCGCGCGGCGCAGCTAAAAGGACCTTCTTCTCCGTAACCATGTCAGGCAATTGTATTAGGCTCACCCGCATGCTTGAAAATTCAGAGGAACAACCAGCGCCTGTGCGCGTGGTCTCTGAAATTATCAAAGAGTATATAGATGCACTTGGTCCAATCTGGATCGAAGGAGAACTTTCACAGATAAATTCCCGTAAAGATTTCACTTATATGGTGCTACGCGATTCCAGCGTTGATATGAGTATCTCTCTTGCTTGTCCCTCCGGCATTTTTAGCAAAACCAAAGTTAACGAAAATGCGCGCATTAAAATCTTTGCCAAACCCTCTTGGTACACCAAAAATGGTTCAGTCTCTTTCTGGGTGCGCGAAATCAAAGAAATTGGCGTTGGCGAATTGCTGGCTAGATTGGAAATGCTCAAAAATCTGCTTGCCGCAGAAGGTTTATTTGATGCTAAATGGAAAAAAGATTTACCGTTACTACCGAATAAAGTTGGTTTAATTTGTGGACGTAACTCTGACGCTGAAAAAGATGTTTTAGAAAACGCCAAACGCCGATGGCCATCTGTGCAATTCGAAATTCGCGAAGTACAAGTGCAAGGCGCAGATGCCGTGATTCAAGTAAGCGCTGCACTAAAAGAGTTAGAAGCAGATAAAGATGTAGATGTCATCATCATTACTCGCGGCGGAGGTTCTTTTGAAGATCTCTTGCCATTTAGCGATGAAGGTTTGGTGCGCTTAGCAGCTAGTTGCAAAACACCAATTGTTAGCGCAATTGGACATGAAAAAGATTCACCGTTACTTGATTTAGTGGCAGATTATCGAGCCTCTACTCCAACTGATGCCGGCAAAAAAGTAGTACCGGATTTAAATGAAGAATTAGCTTTTATTGATGCACTTCGCACCCGCGCTAAGCGCACTTTAACCATGCGCCTCGAACGTGAAAGTGACCGCATCAAATCGCTCTTTGATCGACGGATTGCATTTGTGCATCGCATTAAATTAGCCGAAGAAGATTTGCAGCATTTATTAGCTCGAATTCGTTCGCTCTCCCCACAATCAACTCTCGAAAGAGGTTATGCGGTAGTGCAACGCTCAGATGGCCAAGCAGTTCGAAAAGCTAATGATGTGAAAAATGGTGACCGAGTTCGCATTCGGTTAGCGGAAGATTCGTTAGATGCAACTATTAACTAAATGAAATAGAGAGTAAATTACCTATATGGCCGCAAAGTCAGAGATCTCCTACGAAAAGGCTCGTGAAGAGTTAACCAAAGTAGTAGAGCAGCTAGAAGCTGGCTCTGCAACATTAGAAGAATCTCTCAAGTTATGGGAACGCGGCGAAGAATTAGCCAAAATCTGCCAAGAATTATTAGATGGCGCTAAAGCTAAGATTGAAAAATGAGCTTCAATTACTCTGATTTATTGCCAATTGGTAAGGATGAAACAAAATATCGTTTGGTTTCAACCGAAGGCGTAAAAGTTGTAAAACATGGCGATTTAGAATTCTTAGAGGTGGCACCAAGTGCGCTCACCAAACTAACTGAAGTTGCAATACACGATATCAATCATTACCTGCGCGAAGCTCATCTTGAGCAACTAACAAAAATTTTAAAAGATCCGGAAGCATCTCCTAATGATCGCTTCGTCGCTTTAGATTTATTAAAGAATGCCAATATTGCAGCTGGTGGAGTTTTACCAATGTGCCAAGACACTGGTACCGCGCTAGTTATGGGCAAGAAAGGTCAATACGTTTTAACTTCCGCCAAAGATGAGATGTCAATCTCCGAAGGTGTACATAATGCTTACACTAATTTAAATTTACGTTACAGCCAGATGGCCCCGGTAAATATGTGGGATGAAAAGAACACCGGCAATAACCTGCCAGCGCAAATCGAAATTTATGCAGATTCAGATCATCCAGATGAATATAACTTTTTATATATTGCCAAAGGTGGCGGTAGCGCTAATAAATCTTTTCTTTATCAAGAGACGAAAGCGGTACTTAATAAAGACTCCTTCTATCCGTGGCTGGAAGAGAAGCTGCGCTCACTTGGTACTGCAGCTTGCCCTCCGTATCACTTAGCCATCGTGGTAGGTGGCACCAGCGCCGAACACACACTCAAAACTGCAAAACTTGCCTCCACTAAATATCTTGACTCACTTCCAACTACTGGCGATGCAGTTACGGGACATGCTTTCCGTGACCCAGAGGTGGAAGCTGAAGTTCTAAAAATTACTCAAAAGCTGGGTATCGGTGCGCAATTTGGTGGCAAGTATTTCTGTCACGATGTTCGGGTAGTTAGATTGCCACGACATGGCGCATCGCTACCAATTGCCATTGCAGTTTCATGTTCTGCGGATCGCCAAGCAAAGGCCAAGATCACTAAAGAAGGCATTTTTATTGAAGATTTAGAGCGCGAACCAGCGCACTTCTTACCCGAAACTACAGACGAACATTTAAATGATCATGTAGTAAAGATTGATTTAAGTAAGCCAATGTCTGAAATACGTGCAGAACTTGCTAAGCATCCAGTCAAAACCAGACTCTCTTTGAACGGTACTTTGGTAGTCGCACGCGATATTGCACATGCCAAGATCAAAGCGCTATTAGATGCAGGTAAACCGTTACCTGAATATATGCAGAAATATGCGGTTTATTACGCGGGACCGGCAAAAACTCCAACTGGTTATGCATCAGGTTCATTTGGACCTACCACTGCAGGTCGCATGGATTCTTATGTTGATCAATTCCAAGCAGCAGGCGGATCATTTGTGATGTTGGCAAAGGGCAATCGCTCTAAGCAAGTAACTGATGCCTGCAAAAAACATGGTGGCTTCTATCTTGGTTCGATAGGTGGACCAGCAGCGCGCTTGGCACAGGATTGCATCAAAAAAGTTGAAGTTTTAGATTTCGAAGAATTAGGTATGGAAGCAGTCTGGAAGATTGAAGTTGAAGATTTCCCAGCCTTTATTGTGGTTGACGATAAGGGAAATGATTTCTTTACCGATACCGCTAAACCGCTAACAATTTCGTTAAAGCCGGAAATTTAGATTTAGTAAATTAGTCAGAAAATTAATAAGCGCCGCGTGCGTTATGTCGGTATAGCGCTTTGCATGGAGAGCCATAACGCTTATCAATGTAGTTAAGCCCCCAACGAATCTGAGTTACTGCATTGGTGCGCCAATCAAGTCCCACAGTTTCCATTTTGATAGCTGGATAGGCTTGCGCAATTCCGTGTGCACCCGAGCGATAGTTATGCGCCTTGTAATTCCAATGTGATTCCTTGGTCCAAAGAGTAATCAAGCACTTCTCTTGAGAAGCGTTCCACTTCTTATATTCATTTCGAATAATTGAAAGTGCAACTTGCTTAGCGCCTTCTGGGGTGCGAGCCATTTCGATCTGACGGCTGGCAATCGCTACCGCGCGAAGATCAATCGCGGAGACCGACTTCTTGGTATTCAAATTCGCATAAAGTGCGGCGACCTGTTGTTCCGGGTTCTCTTGGTGAACTTGGCTTGCAACTAGGTAAGCGCCTTCTGGTAGCGCTAGTTGGGTAGTCATTGGAAATTCCAGACCGTAAGAACTTGGTGCGGCGGTAGCTAGCACGACCATGGTGGCGACCATGGTCCAGGCAGCGCGAGCGCGACGAGCAACGAGCGCTTGATAGAAGCGATCGATCTTCATCTCTCACCTACCTTTCTAATCCCAGACTGGCTAAATCAACGGGCTAAGGCTTTCAATCACCACCGACATCTCCAAATTACGACCCGCATAAGTGTGGAAAAAACTTTCTCCACAAGCCTTTTGGGTCGACAAAAGTGCAGGTCAGAACGGGGTATGTCCGTTTTGCCCTACTTTGCGACTGTGAGATTTTTAGGGTTTCGTCACAT
>CAYYFI010000009.1:9343-27952 GCA_964471265.1 uncultured Actinomycetes bacterium
GTATGTCCGTTTTGCCCTACTTTGCGACTGTGAGATTTTTAGGGTTTCGTCACATCAAAGGCCTGCGAAAGCTGAGCTTCGAAAATGAAAAGCAAATGCACATTTTCTCCGCTCACTTTCTGCAGGCCTACAAAGCAATCGGGCCCTCTAGAAGTTCCGTAACCAAAGCGGCGATCTGCGAGCGCTCGCTTCGGGTCAAGGTGACATGGGCAAAGAGCGGGTTTCCTTTGAGAGTTTCGACGACCGCGACCACTCCATCATGGCGACCAACTCGCAGGTTATCGCGCTGCGCCACGTCATGGGTTAAGACCACCCGAGATTGCTGGCCGATTCGAGAGAGAACCGTCAAGAGCACTCCTCGTTCAAGTGACTGCGCTTCATCGACGATGACAAAGGCATCATGCAGTGAGCGGCCGCGGATATGGGTAAGGGGCAGAACTTCGATCAGCCCACGGGCGATAATTTCATCGATAACCTGTTGGCTCACCAGCGCACCCAAGGTATCGAATACCGCCTGCGCCCAAGGAGACATCTTCTCTCCTTCTGAGCCAGGTAAATATCCAAGCTCTTGCCCACCAACTGGATAAAGCGGACGGAAGATCACCACTTTCTTATGTTGGCGACGTTCCATCACTGCTTCTAAACCTGCCGCCAGCGCTAGTGCAGATTTTCCAGTGCCTGCGCGACCACCAAGAGAGATGATTCCAATCTCTGGATCAAGTAATAAATCAAGTGCAACTCGTTGCTCAGCACTTCGCCCATGTAAACCAAATGCAGTGCGATCTCCGCGCACCAATTGCAATTCACCACTTGCAGTAATTCGAGCTAACGCACTTCCCTTTTCGGAGTGGAGCACGACGCCGGTATGAACCGGGTAACGTTCTGAAAATTCATAATGCGCGTGGTCATGTGCATAAAGTTCATCAATAATTTTTCCAGGCACTGATTCTTCAACCATGCCAGTCCAACCAGAGTTCATTACTAATTCTGCGCGATACTCTTCCGCTTCAACTCCGACTGAAGATGCTTTAACGCGCAGCGGCAAATCTTTAGTTACTAGTACAACTTCTTTTCCATCAGACATAAGATTTTTAGATATTGCCAAGATACGAGAATCATTGGTGCCGTCGCGCAAAAACCCTTGCGGCAATGAACTTAAATCAGTGTGATTAAGTTCGACTGATAATGTGCCGCCTTCTTGAGTGATTTGAATTGGTTGATCTAAACGACCATTTGCAATTCTTATTTCATCTAGCGCACGAAGCGCGCCGCGGGCAAAAAAACCTAATTCAGGATGATCGCGTTTTGATTCTAATTCGCCAATAACGGCAATGGGAATTACTACTTCATGTTCGGCGAATCGTTTTAGGGCTTGGGGATCTGCAAGTAATACGCTGGTATCTAAAACATAAGTCTTCTTGGAATTTTTTCTGGTGCGATTCGAAGCAGACAAACCCGACTCGATTCTTTAATTGTGTCCAAACAAGCGGGGAAAGCAGTTAAAAGTTACGCCCACCTTTAGACAAATCGGACACGACACGCCCCAGCGCGTGGGTAAAGATTTGGTTATTTATCTGCCGAAGCGGCGATGGCGCTGCGCATAGGAGCGAAGCGCGCGTAAGAAATCAACTCGGCGAAAATCTGGCCAATAAGCTTCACAGAAATAGAACTCTGAGTGAGTCGATTGCCAGAGTAAGAAACCGCCTAAACGCTGTTCGCCAGATGTGCGAATTAAGAGATCAGGATCTGGTTGGCCTGCGGTGTACAGAAATTTCGAGATTACCTCATCATTTAACTCGGCTGCCGCTTGCTCAATTGAAGCGCCTTTATCTTTTTCAAAATGTAGATATGACTTAATTGCATCCACAATTTCACGTCGGCCGCCGTACCCGATTGCTACATTCACATCAAGCTTGGAAGTTTCGTGTGTTGGCAAATTCTTAAATTTATCTGCCATCCAATCAGGCAAAACATCTAATGCGCCAACCACTCTTACATTCCATCGTTTGGTTGTCGAAAGCTGATCAACCACATTGGCGATAATTTTAAGTAGTTCATCTAATTCACTTTGACTTCGCTTGAAATTATCTGTTGATAGCAACCAGATAGTGACAATCTTTACCTGTGCTTCTTCGCACCAGATTAAGAAATCTGCGATTTTATTGGCACCGGCTTCATGGCCACTTTTAGTTTCCACCGTATTCGCTTTCGCCCAGCGGCGATTTCCATCAACAATAATTCCGATGTGATGTGGGGTTTGACTAAAATCTAGCTTATTGATTAAACGCTTCTCGTACCAAGGGTAGATCAGCGCCTTTACTAATTTCTTGGCGGAATTAGTTAAATTAATTGCCATACTTTCTAACCACATAACGCTCTGCCCAAATTGAAGCGATTGGCAGGGTGCCAGCCAATATTAAGCCCAAAATATTCAGTGTTTTCCATCGTTTTGCCACAGAGAATTGAATCGCAAAGAGCACGTAAATTGGATAAAGATAGCCATGCACCATGGGAATCCAAATAGTTGCTTGATGCCAACTCTCATTATTTAAAATGTATTTGACCGGCATATAAACAAACCACAGTAAGAGTGACATTACGCCAGCAACAATCGCCATGAAGCGATATCTAGATAACAGGTCAAATTTCATTGTGCCACCTTATCTAACCTGCGCTGGTAAATCATTAGATATATAGCGGTCAAAGCAAACAAGCACCAGATCACTACATATGAAATATGTTGCCAATAAAAGCCTGGCACTTTCTTTCCCAATTCAAATGGAACTGGCTGATAACCCAAATCTGGAGTTTCCGAAATTGCTTGGATAAATGGCGCATATAGTGGTAGCTCAGTTTTGGTTACAAAGAGCGCGCTGTCCACCCGACTTATTTGATTCTCTTTCAGTTCTGCAAAGCTCTTATTTTGGGTACTTTGTGGCGGTACCAAATATCCCACCAATTTACTTTCACTTAACTGCACATTTTCATCTTTATGAAAACCGCGAACTACTAAAATCATGGCGTTATCTCTGGTTTTAAATAAACCAACATCCCAACTCTTATTATCCGCCTGTCCAATAGCTTCCCACTGACTTACATACTGACCCGCTACTGAAACTTTTCGACCGATAATTGCATCAGTCACAGAATCTTCAGGTGCAATAACAGAATCAATAGGTGAAATGCTTTGATCGATTTCAATTGGTTTTTTTAATTCTGCGGCGCGATTCCACTGCCAATTAGCTAATGATAAGAAAATGGCAACTAGAAGAGCGGTACCCAACCACTGCCAAAGTTTCTTCATTTATTCTTTACTTTTGATCGTCTTTTCGCACGTTGGTAAAACGCTTGTAGAAACTACGAAGTAGCACTACCACCGCAACTGTCAGCACAATCATGGTGATGGATCCGGCAACGCCTACGTCATAGTTGGTCTTAGTCAGATTACTCATAGTGAGAGAATACCGCTTATGAGTGGTGCGCTGGATATGGACGATCGTTACGGTCGTAAACGAAGTCGGCTGCGTTTTCTACCAATCTTGATAATTGCAGCCCTTATCGGATGGCTTTTCTGGGCTGGTTTTTACCATTCAAATCCCACAGTTACCGCCAATTTACTTTCATTTAAAGAGATTAATGAAAAGTCCATGGGTATTACTTTTGAAATCACCAGAAGCAATCCAAATCAAGCAATCGATTGCACGTTAACCGCGAGAGATATAGACAAAATAATTGTTGGTGAAATTGTGCATCGCATCCCTGCTGGTGAAAAGAATTTAAGGGTGAGCACCGAGATTCCTACCCGTTCTCACTCAGTTACTGCCTCTGTTGTTCGCTGCTTTGCTGCTGATTAATCTATTGCCTACACTTATCTACCACTATGACTCAAACTTGGTTGACTCAAGAAGCCGCTGATCGTTTAGCGGCAGAACTTGCTGAGCTCGAAGGCCCAAAGCGCGCAGAAATTGTTAAGAAAATTGAAGCTGCACGCGCAGAAGGTGATTTAAAAGAGAATGGTGGATATCACGCAGCTCGTGAAGAGCAAGGCAAGAATGAAGCGCGCATCAAACAATTGAAACATATGCTTGAACATGCACATATTGGTGCACCACCAGTTGGAGAAGCAGGCGTTGTTGGCCCAGGCATGATTATTACGGTTGATTTTGCAGGCGATGAATTGAAATTTTTACTTGGTTCAAGAGAAATTTCATCAGGTGATTTAGATGTTTACTCAGAAAAATCACCTCTCGGTAGCGCTGTTATGGGTAAGAAAATTGGCGATACCGTTGCATACACCGCACCTAATGGAAAAACTTTTCAGGTAGCAATACTTGAAGCTCAGCCATTTGCTTGATTACTTAAGTTATTTAAATATTTTTTAGACTAGCATTGCGCTTATGTCTCAAGATACGCGCAAAGAATTCACTCATAAAGAAATCATGATCATCCTTGGCGGACTCATGACCGGCATGCTGCTCGCAGCACTTGATCAAACTATTGTTTCGACTGCCTTAAAGAATATTGTCGAAGAGTTCAATGGTTTAAATCATTACACCTGGGTAGTTACGGCCTACCTGCTTACCTCAACCGCTGCAACGCCGCTTTATGGAAAAATTTCAGATCTATATGGCCGTCGCGTAGTTTTCCAGTTCGCCATCGTCACCTTTTTAATTGGGTCAGCACTTGCTGGAGCTTCCCAGAATATGGGGCAGTTAATTGCAACTCGCGCGCTACAAGGTTTAGGCGCTGGTGGTTTGATGGCACTTACCTTCGTAATCATCGGAGATATTGTGCCGCCACGAGAGCGCGGTCGTTATCAAGGATACTTCGGTGCAGTCTGGGGTCTTTCTTCTGTGGCTGGCCCACTATTGGGTGGATATTTTTCCGATCACCAACAAATTCTCGGAATTACAGGATGGCGTTGGATTTTTTATATCAATATTCCATTTGGATTCGCATCTTTAGTAATTACTTCTATGGTGCTGCACATTCCAAAATTCAAACGCGAACATAAAATTGATTATCTTGGCGCACTGCTTCTGATTCTCTCAGTAGTTCCAATTCTGCTCACGCTTTCAGTTTATGGACCTGAAAATGGTTGGCAAGATTCACGTACTATTTCATATTTAGTGGTTGGAATAATTTTTGGAGTGCTCTTCATAATGCAGGAGAAGCGTGCTACCGAACCGATATTGCCGTTACATCTATTTGAAAATCACACTTTTAACTTAACTTCGCTACTTGGCGCGGTTATTGGCGCTGGAATGTTTGGCGCAATCGTGATGTTGCCACTTTATATGCAGGTAGTAAAAGGCTACTCAGCCTCTTCTGCTGGTTTGAAATTAATTCCGATGATGCTTGGTATCGTCTCTATGTCCATTTATAGCGGTAAAACTATTTCAAAACACGGTCATTACAAACGATTCCCAGTTATCGGCGCAGTAATCATGACCATTGGAATTCTCTTGATGACCAGATTGGAAATTGATACCCCATATTGGAAAGTAGCAATTTTTGCGGTGTTAATTGGTGCTGGACTTGGTCTATCCATGCAAACCATCGTGATTGCTTTGCAGAATTCAGTAGAGATGCGCGATATGGGAGTTGCCACCTCGTCAAATACTTTCTTCCGTTCATTAGGTTCTGTATTTGGAACTGCATTATTTGGATCTATCCTCACTAACCGCTTGGCGCATTACATGCAAAGTGGTTTTACGGAATTGGCTAAAACCAATCCAACTGCAGTTTCTGCAATCAATCCCGAATCTATGAAAAATCTTGCTAACAACTCAAAGTTAATTGAAACGCTACCGGCAGAGGTACAAAATGTAGTTCTGCAAGCGTTTGTTAATTCATTTCATGTGGTCTTCTATGCTGCAGCCCCAATTACAGCGTTGGGCTTCTTCTTAGCGTTAATGCTGCGTGAAACACCTTTGCGTACCAATGAAGATTACAAGAAAGCAAAAGACGAAGCTTCCGGGGAAGCTTTAGGTTAAAAGTCAGCAAAAAGGCCTCCGAATTTTCGGAGGCCTTTTCTATTAAATTTGATTGAATTTAATAAATTTAACGATCATTTCGCAGAATTGATAGTAAGCGCAATACCTCAAGGTATAGCCAAACTACTGAGACCATCATGCCGAAGCCAACGCGCCATGACTCTTCTTGTGGCACGCCTATTGCTACTGCTTTCGCCGCTTGATCAAAATCAAGTGCCAAGAAGAAAGTTGCTAGGCCAACTCCGAAAATCGCTACGAATGGACCGAAGGTGCCATTCATAATGAAATTACCACCGAATAAATTAATTACACCAAGAATTAAGTAACCAATAATTGCGCCAGTTGCAATTTTAGTTGCGCGAGCGCTAATTGAGATTTTGCCGCTGCGATATGCAAAGAGCACTCCAGCGAAAGCCACTGCTGTTGCAATTAACGCTTGGCTCACAATTCCTGGATATACAGATTCATAGACGGCAGAAATGGTGCCAAGCACAATTCCTTCTAGCGCCGCATAAACCAAAATTAAAGCAGGGCGAACTTTTCGTGAGAATGCGATTACCATTCCTAATACGGTTGCAACAACCAAGCTTCCAAGTAACACTGCGCCACCTAGATTTGCACTCCATGCGAAAGCGCCAGTTACTAATAGCACTGCAAATAGAATTGAAGTGCGAGTAACAACGTCATCCATTGTCATGCGACCCGTGCGCATTGAAGATGCGGCTGGTGCGTTATAAAGATCTTCGAGCTGTCCGCCTTCGACGGCGTCGTAGCTAGTGCCGTAGCCAGTGGTACCCACATTTGGATTGCCCATTGAGGCATAGCCTCGACGGTTATATCGATTTAGTACCGGGTTACTGCTCTCCATTAATTACTCCTTTAATTAACCCTCAATTAACCCTATTCGAGTATTTACTTAAGGTGTAAGTAAAAACGCGCCTCAGGGGCGCGTTATTCCTTTCCATCTGTGCCCTTGGTCGGACTCGAACCGACACTGGAAGGATTTTAAGTCCTCTGTCTCTGCCATTGGACTACAAGGGCGCACAAAGCAGGCGTGAGTCTACTAGTTGGTTTAACCGTTCACGAACCCGCTAACTGAGAATTAACTGCTGGTATTGGCTATATAGATCTTGTGAACTAGCTTTCTTTTCGATGATTTTAAAATTAGAAACATTCCAATTTGGTGGGGTCGGGCTTTGCGCTAATGCCCAAGCTGCTTGTCTTGCTGCCCCTAGCGCTACATATTCACCCGGTTCTGGAACTGCAATTTCATAATCAAAGAATGTCGCCGCAACTTCTTGGACTGCTTGATTCCTTGCTGCACCGCCAACCAAAATCACGCGATTAATAGGCACATTTAATTTCGAAATAGCTTCTGCCGCATATCGCATACCCGCCATCACACCTTCAATTGCAGCTCTTGCGATATTTGCCGGTGTGAAATTCTCATGAGTGATTCCATAAAAAGATCCAGTTGCATTTGGTTTATTTGGAGTTCGCTCCCCATCAAAATGAGTGATTAATCTCAGACCATTCGCACCAATGGGAGCTGAAAGCGCCGCTTGGCTAAATTCTTCAAAAGTTAAATTAAGGGTTTTGGATACGGTTGCGAAAATTTTCGCAGCATTAAGTGTGCATGCAAGTGGCAAGAAGTTTCCCGTCGCATCGGCGAATCCTGCAACTTCACCGCTTTGATCATGAGTTGCGGTTTTTGTCGAAATAAATGCAGTGCCACTTGTACCAAGTGAAATTACCATGTCACCAATTTGCGAATTGATGCCTAAAGCTGCGCCCGCATTATCACCACATCCAGCCGCAATTGGAATTCCTTTGGCACTTTTTGCTCCGAAATGATTTGCAGAAACAATTTTCGGTAGCACTACTTCCCGATCAGATTTCAATATAAATTTTAAGATTTCAGGTAGGTATTCATTTGTGGTTGGATTGAAATACCCAGTGCCTGAGGCGTCCGAACGATCTGTAAACAAATCATTTAGATTATTAGAGCCAGTTAACTTCCAAGAGAGCCAATCATGTGGCAAGCAGATTGCCGCAACCTTTGCAATATTTTCTGGTTCGTTTTCGGCAACCCAACGAACTTTGGCAGCGGTAAAAGAGGCAACTAATTGCGATCCAGTTAATTTGGCTATCTCCGGAAATTCCGCATTTAGCGCTTCGGCCGTTTTATCTGATCTAGTGTCATTCCATAGTAAAGCAGGTCTAATTACTTCACCTTTTGCATCTAGCAAAACCATGCCATGTTGCTGACCACCAATTGCAATTGCAGAAATCTCTGCAAAATTAGCAGCTTCATCTAGGGCATCTTCGAGCGCAATTAACCAATGCTTGGGATCTACTTCGGTGCCGTCCGGATGCGGACGCGTGATGGTTTTTTTAATCTCCCCAGTTTCGACATCGCACAAGACAACTTTTACGGATTGAGTTGAAGAGTCAACGCCTGCGACTATCTGTTTATTAGCCATAACTTATAGTTTCTCAATTTCCTGAATATGTAAAGTGTTAGTGCTGTCCAAGACTGAATGCAATTCCATCCAAAATGTCAGATTCACATGCGATAAATTCTTTTGCACCAACAGCTTTAATAATCTCTGAGAGCACCAAAGAACCTGCTCCGATTACATCCACTCGGCCAGGATGCATATAACCCAATGCCGCACGTTCCTTTCGGGTTAATTTTAAAAACCTCTCTGAAACTTCATGTGTCTGCTCGGCTGAAATTCTAGATAGATGTATTGCGTAGCGATCATAAACTGGGAGTTCAAGCGCTGCGGCAGCAACGGTGGTTGCCGTTCCCGCTACGGCAATTAAGGATTTTGCGGCTTTAATATCTACAACTTGCGCCGCTTGATTGATTGCACTCTGAATATCTTTACGCGCACTTTCAATCTCTGATTGGGTTGCTGGATCTGATTTAAAGTGACGCTCTGACATCCGAACGCAACCTATATTTACACTTTTAGCTTGCGCTACTTTTTGTGCTCCCAGAACAAATTCTGTTGAGCCACCTCCGATGTCGATAACTAAGAAAGGCGAAATTGAATTTGGTAAGTCTTTGGTAGCACCGGCAAATGAGAGCGCTGCTTCTTCTTCACCACTTATTACTTCAGGAGTAACTCCTAAACGCGCTTTCACGCCATTAATAAATAAATCACGATTCTTGGCATCTCTGGTTGCGCTCGTGGCACAGAAGCGAACCTTTTCGACGCCACGTTTTGTTATTTCATTTGCAAACTTGTCTACTGCGGCTAGCGTTCGGGAAATTGCATCAGGATGAAATTCTCCGGTTTGATCAACGCCTTGGCCTAATCTGACAATCTCCATTTCGCGAATTACTTCACGAAAATTATCGCCTTGTACATCAGCAATTAATAATCGAATGGAATTAGTTCCACAATCAATGGCCGCTACTCGCATGGAGCGTCTAACCACCACTTAGGTAATTTTGCTAGCGCTTCATCGCCCAATGGATTAACTTCTGGCCCAGCTGCAAGTGAATGTGCAACCAATGAATGTAAACATTTAACGCGATCTGGCATACCACCTGCGCTAATTCCTTCTACTTCAGGAACTACAACACCTAACGCGGCGCGCGCTGCTAAATAATCTTCATGAGCGGCTGCATATGCACCAGCTAATTCCGGATCTTTTATTAATCGATTATTCATATCTGCCATCAATCCACCATTTTCCAATGTAGAGATTGCGGCAGTTAATTTTGGGCAAGTGGCATAGTAAAAAGTTGGAAATGGTGTGCCATCTGCAAGTCTTGGCGGCGTTTCTACTACCGCAGGATTTCCACAAGGGCATCGATAAGCAATTGCATGCACATCTCTAGGTTGGCGTTGTAATTGACGACCAATGCAATTTAAATCTGATTCGGAAACTGCTCGGCTCATTTATTTCCAGCTTCAGTAACCGTCGCAATCAATCTGGTGTACCAAGGAACTCCGGTAGGAATATTTGATGCCACATTGTTTGATTTATCGTTTCCTTCTAAAGTTACATCGTTAGTAAGAATGTACTGACGCTCACCCGGTAGCACATAATGCAAACGTGCACGAGCCTGAGACTTTATGTAGTTTGGATCATTCCAAAGTTCAAGCTCTTTACGTGCCTCTTCAAGCGCCACTCTGTTTGCCTCAACTTGGGCAGAGAGCGCGTTAATTTGTGCGCGTTGTGCGAAATATTTCTGAAGTGGAGAGCCAATCATGATTATCACACCAAAGAAAAAAGCAGCTACTGCTAGAAAACGTGATGACTTATCAAAACGCTTTCGGCGGTAACTGCTTCTTCGACGAGGCAATTCAAATCATCCTTTAAATTAATTACTTAAAGCGTGGGAAGGCGCCACGACCTGCATAGCGTGCGCCTTCAGCAAGTTCATCTTCGATACGAAGCAATTGATTGTATTTTGCAACGCGTTCGCTTCGAGCAGGTGCACCTGTTTTGATCTGGCCACAGTTAGTAGCAACGGCAAGATCTGCAATGGTGACATCTTCAGTTTCGCCTGAACGGTGGCTCATCATGCTGCGATAACCAGCGCGATGCGCCATTTCAACTGCATCTAAAGTTTCAGTTAATGAACCAATCTGATTTACCTTAACTAGCAGCGCATTTGCGGTGTTAGCTGCAATTCCCTTTGCTAGACGTTCTGGATTGGTAACAAATAAGTCATCGCCTACTAGCTGCACTTTGGTACCAAGTTCCTGAGTAATTGCAGCCCAGCCATCCCAATCATCTTCATTTAATGGATCTTCGATAGAAACAAGTGGATATGAAGATACCAAGCTTGCATAGTAAGCAATCATTTCTGATGCTGTTAATTGCTTGCCTTCAAATGAATACTTACCATTTTCATAAAATTCAGTTGCCGCTACGTCCATGGCTAAAGCAATTTCTTTACCTGGCTTAAATCCAGCGCCTTCGACTGCTTCCAGAATTAAATCTAAAGCTGCTCGATTGCTATCTAAATTTGGTGCGAAGCCGCCTTCATCACCAATACTGGTGGCTAAACCGCGCTTCTTTAAAACCGACTTAAGTGAATGGTAAATCTCAGCGCCCCAACGAAGTGATTCTTTAAAAGTATCTGCGCCGATAGGAGCAACCATAAATTCTTGAATATCAACATTGGTATCTGCGTGTGCGCCACCATTAAGAATATTCATCATTGGAACAGGCAGCACGTGCGCGTTATTTCCACCAACATACTTAAACAAAGATAAATCTGCGTGTTCGGCACTTGCTTTAGCAACTGCAAGTGAAACGCCTAAGATCGAATTTGCACCCAATTTAGCTTTGTTCTTAGTGCCATCAAGTTCAATCATAGTTTGATCTACTAATCGTTGATCTTGTGCATCAAGTCCCACAACTTCTGGCGCAATTACTTCATTAACATTCTGGATGGCTTTCTCTACGCCTTTACCAAGGTAACGCTTACCGCCATCACGCAATTCAACTGCTTCGAAAGCACCTGTAGATGCACCTGATGGAACTGCCGCACGAGCCGCGGTGCCATCCTCTAATAAAACCTCTACTTCAACTGTTGGATTGCCACGAGAATCTAAAATTTCACGCGCACCTAGGGCTTCGATAATTGCCACAATAACTCCTAAACCTTTAATTGAACTCTTAAATAAGATTTACTATAAGTATTCTACAAGGACTCAATCCGCTTGATTTCATCTGAAATCTCGCGTGCGCGAGCACGAAGTAGATCTTCAGGTTCGATTCCTTGCTTAATCGCAGCTACTACTGCTGCTACCAAAGCATCACCTATAGCGATTTCCGCAGGAACATCATTGTTCGTATGTGCAGTTGGTAAATCTACTGGTAAATCTAATTTAATGCCGTTTTTCTCAGCGCGATAGATAAGTTTTGTGATTAAGGGAAGCGCTGGCTGCGAAAGCGCGACTCCATCTGTTGCTGAAGTGCGACTTTTTTCAGCCGCCTTTAGCAACTCCCAGTTTTGCAAGACTTCATCTGAGCTTTCTGCTTTAACATCCCCAAATACATGTGGGTGGCGTCTTACTAATTTATCCGCAATTCCGGCCGCCACATCTTCAATGGAAAAAGGTTCGGTTGGATGCTCCTCGGCAATTCTAGAATGAAAATAAACTTGCAATAAAAGATCACCTAATTCTTCTTTCATTGCTTGACGATCTTCGGATTCCACTGAATCAATAAATTCGTATGACTCTTCAAGTAAATATTTAATTAATGATTGGTGAGTCTGTTCTGCATCCCATGGACAACCACCTGGTGATCGAAGTTGATCCATTACTTCCAGTAAGCGAAGTAATTCAGAAGACATAGAAACTTTGAAGTGCTTAAGCAGTGATTGGTTTTACAGCACTACCGGCTGCATCGAAAGTTACTAAATCTGCCACCGTGATATCCCACTTACCAAATTGTGGATTGATTACAATTTTTTCAGTTTTTGAAAATTCAATAATTAATTGTTGAACTGCGGCACCTGCATTCGCTGCATCCACACCTGCCGCAATTGCGCCCTCTTGTAACTTCTCCGAAATTAGCACTGCTTGAATATAGATATCAAAATCAGATGGCGCTAGTTGTGCAGAAACTAAAGCATTGCCAAGTTGTGCTTGACTACCTAATGATTTATAAATTTCAGCTTTTTTTGCATCTTTCATAGCTTGGGAAATTTTGATGCCATTTTTTGCTGCAATTTTGTCAAAAATTGTTGCCACAACTAGAAAACGAGTTTCAGAGCGATTTAATTCTTCTCCAGTGCTTAATTGCATTCCAGTGGTGTCATATTTGGTTCGTTCTGAGAGAATTTCAGCGATTCGAGATTGCACATCTGAAGCAGAGATCTTGGTATCACCAATCTGTGCAGCCATACTTGCATTGCAAGCTGTCAGAAATGCCAAGCTACTTGCCAATATAACCGCGCTGAACAACTTCTTCATCGAGATCCTCTAATTCCTTCTTCAAATACTTTTGCCCATTAATTCTTACTGGTTAGCTCTTGGATCACCGAGGTAGCCCAAGCAATCACCGAAGTATCCCTTAATTGCGCCTTTTCTCCCAATGGTGACCATTGTTGCGCAGGCAAAGCGACTAAGGCCACATTGGTTCCGCCTTTGTAAAGACTTCCTGGATACAGGCGTTGTAATTTTAACTGCTTAGATTCTGGCAATTTAATTGGAGAAATTTTTAAGTTTTTGCCTTGTTGAATTACTTCTTGAATTCCCAATTTTCTAGCGGATGCACGCAAGGTTGCCACTTGCAGTAATAGTGAAACTTGCGCTGGTAGGGCACCAAACCGATCTATTAATTCATCCTCAATTGGCTTTATATCTGCTGGATCCTTTACATCTGCAAGTCTTCTGTATATATCTAGGCGTAACCTTTCAGAGTCCACATATTCTTCTGGTAAGTGTGCGTCGACCGGTATTTCTATCTTGCACTCGTGCGATATTTCATCGGTTACAACATAATCTGATTTGAAATCAATAACGGCTTCGCCAACCATACGCATATACAAATCAAATCCCACATCTGCGATATGGCCTGACTGTTCACCACCTAAAAGATTTCCCGCTCCTCTAATTTCTAAATCCTTCAGTGCGACCTGCATACCTGCACCGAGCTCAGTATTAGTGGCAATTGTGTTGAGTCGATCAATAGCAACTTCGGTCAAAGGCTTATCGGTCGGAAATAAGAAATAGGCATACGCGCGTTCGCGACCACGTCCTACACGTCCTCGAATTTGATGTAGTTGGGATAGTCCAAACATATCTGCACGTTCAACAATTAAAGTATTTGCATTTGGGATATCCAAACCACTCTCCACTATTGTGGTGCAAACTAAAACATCGAAATCTCGATTCCAGAATGCCAAAATCACATCTTCCAACATAGTTTCACTCATTTGACCATGAGCCACTCGAATCCGAGCTTCTGGCACAAGTTCTTTTAGTTTCAGCGCAACCCGATCGATGGATTCAACGCGATTATGAATGTAAAAAACTTGGCCATCTCTTAATAATTCACGATGTATTGCAGCGCTAATCTGCTTATCATCTTGCGCTCCCACATAAGTAAGAATTGGATGTCGCTCTTCTGGAGGCGTAGTTATAGTGGACATCTCCCGAATACCCGTTATTGCCATTTCCAAAGTACGCGGAATTGGAGTTGCAGACATCGCCAACACATCCACACTGGTGCGTAATTTCTTCAGTAGCTCTTTCTGCTCTACACCGAATCGCTGCTCCTCATCAACAATTACCAAACCTAAATCTCTGAATTGAACATCGTTGGAGAGAATTCGATGGGTACCGATAATTACGTCAATACTGCCCTTAGTTAATTCAGCCAGAATCTCTTTAGTCTCTTTTGCACTATTAAATCTGCTAAGGCCTGCGACTTTTACCGGGAAGCCAGCGAATCTGTCGGAAAAAGTTTTTAAATGTTGTTGTACTAACAAAGTAGTAGGAACTAAAACTGCAACTTGTTTACCATCTTGTACCGCTTTAAATGCAGCGCGTACTGCTATTTCGGTCTTTCCATAACCCACATCTCCGCAAATCAGTCGATCCATTGGAAATGGTCTTTCCATATCGCGCTTCACATCTTCAATGGTAGAAAGTTGATCCGCAGTCTCTATATAAGCAAAATTATCTTCAAGCTCTCGTTGCCAAGTAGTATCTGCAGAAAATGCAAAACCTGGCGCACTAGTACGTGCGGCATACAATCGAATTAATTCTCCAGCAATTTCGCGAACTGCTTTTCGTGCGCGGTTCTTTGCTTTACTCCATTCACCACTACCAATTCGATGTATTGTCGGCGCATCTCCACCAATATATTTACTAATCTGATCTAATGCGTCTACTGGAACAAAAATTCGATCTCCTGGTTGCCCGCGTTTTGCTGGCGCATATTCAATAATTAAGTATTCCCGAACCACTCCACCGACTGATCGTTGAGCCATTTCGATATACCGACCAATTCCATGTTGTTCATGAACCACATAATCGCCAGTCTTAAGTTGAAGAGGATCAATATTTTTTCTTCGTCTTGATGGTAATTTCTCTCCGCCCGAACTTTGAGATCCGGTTAAATCTCGTTCGGTAATAAAAATAAATTCATCATCGCCAAATCCATTTCTAAATGAGGATGCAGTGAGGGTAATGTGGCCACTAGTTGGTGCAGCATTAAAAGGGTATTGAATCTGAACCGGCAAATTGGCATCTCTAAAAATACTTGCGTAGCGGTCAATCATGCCTTTACTTGATGCTGAGAAAATCACACGTTTCTTCTCATTAATGGCAGTTTCAAAAATAGTAATTAATCGTTCACTATTTCCGCGTAGTGGTTCAATTGCATCGATTTCCAAGAAACTATCGGCTTCAGAACCAAATTGCCGGAAATCTCTAGCGTTAGAAAGTTCTCTTTCCAGATTCTCCCAATCAATATAAGTACTGCCTGATTCAATTGGTGCTTTACCGCCTACCGCCGCAGTGGACCAAGCTGCTTCACGGAATTCCTCATTTGTAGCGAGCAAATCTGAAATTCTTCCAATCACTCTTTCCCGTTCAATGAATATGGATTCAAATCCATCCGGCATCAATTGGTTAATTAATCGTAGATCATCTACTAGCAATGGGATCAAAGACTCCATACCTTCGGGAAGTAATCCATTTGCTATTTTCCCAAGTAATTCACTTTCAAATTTTTGCGCCAAATTGCTGGCTTTAGCTTTTATGTCATTACTAATTAACAATTCTCGACAAGGCAAAATATTAATTGGGGCAGAAATGCTTTGATTGGTTCTTTGATCTGAAACTGTGAAGAAGCTCAGATCTTCAATCTCATCACCAAAAAAATCTATACGAATTGGGTGGTCTTGATCGGGCGGAAATATATCCATAATTCCGCCACGTACTGCAAACTCGCCTCGGCGTTCCACTAAGTCAGTTCGGGTATATGAAAAGGTTACTAAATTGCGTTGTAACTCGGTTAAATCAAATTCCAAACCACGATCAATTACTATCGGTTTAGTGTTAATAATCTGAGCATTAAATTTATGAATTACTGCTCTAATTGGGGCAACTACCACCCAATTTTTCTGCTGGTCTTGTAATGAATGTAGAGTTGAGATTCGTTTGGCTACAGTATCGCTACTTGGACTTAATCGTTCATGGGGCAATGTTTCCCAAGCAGGAAAATCCAGAGTATCGGCATGAAACTCTCTAATCTCTTTAGCTAAATCTTCTGCTAATTTTGACGATGCAGTAATTACTAAAACTGATTTATGAAGTGCTTTTAACGCAATTAAATATGCAAAAGATGCTGGAGGTGCAATTAAATCGCGATTTGAATTTAAAGCTTCATCAATTGATTGATTACTCAACGGAATTAATCCACGCATTGCGCCCCCTCTCTTTCTCTATTTTTTATCTCTCAAATACTGGGATAAACGGCTATTAGCCCCATTCCCAAAAAGGGAGGGGCTTGGCCAAGCGTTTCATATCTTATTGAGTACCTGAGATGATTTGCCAATGAGCGCGGAGAGTCAGCTTAGGCAGTTACAGATGCAAGATGATGCATCTCTGCGAAGCGATGTGCGTGGTTTAGGTGAACTACTTGGAAAATCATTAATACGCCAAGAGGGTAAAGATCTCTTTGATTTGGTCGAAAAAGTTCGTGCAGCGGTTAGAAGTGGCCATGGCGAATCAGAATTAAAAAATGTATCCGTAGATCAAGCAGTGCAATTAGTACGTGCCTTTAGTACCTACTTTCACTTGGCAAATGTGGCCGAACAAGTTCACCGCTCTCGAGTGCTTGAAAATGAACGTGCTGAAAGTGGATCTTGGATTGCCCAGGCAGTAGACAAAATTGAAGCAGCTAAAAAAAGTGGAATTGAATTTAAATTAGAAGACTTAAAAGATTGGTTAGCAGATTTTTCAGTGCGACCTGTTTTTACCGCACATCCAACTGAAGCTTCTCGCAGATCAGTGCTCAGCAAATTAGCTTTGATCTCAGACTTATTAGAAGCGCCTGCAAGTCGGGTTCGTGATGCACGTTTATCTGAAGCAATTGATCTGTTATGGCAAACAGATGAATTACGCGTCGAACGTCCATTAGTAATCGATGAGGCTGTTAATGCACTTTATTACTTGGATGATTTATTCCGTTTAACTGTTCCAGAAGTGTTAGATGATTTCGCAACTGAAGTTGCGCGACTTGGAGTGACCATTTCACCCACTGCAAAACCGCTCTCCTTTGGTACTTGGATTGGCGGTGATCGAGATGGTAATCCAAACGTAACTCCAGATGTCACACGTGAAACTATTGTGGTCCAAGTAGGACACGCAATCAGAGTTATTTCAGAAGCGATGTCTAAATTGCGGCAATCACTATCAGTTTCGACTCGCATAATAAATGTGTCACAGGAATTGAAAGATTCTGTGGAAAAAGATTTAAGCAATATTCCAGAATTTGAAGCGCGATATCGACGCCTAAATGCCCGCGAACCCTACCGATTAAAAACCACTGCAATTGTCCATAAATTAGAACTGACTAGAAAGCGTCACGCAGCAGGAGCACCGCATGTACCTGGCCGTGATTATGCAAATACTGATGAACTACTAGCTGATTTGAATTTAATGCGCGATTCTTTACTTGAAAATCATGGAGAATTAATTGCAAGAGGCGAACTTGAGCGAATCATTCGCACCGTAACTGCATTTGGATTAATACATGCCACCATGGATGTTCGTGAACACTCACAAATGCATCATGCAGCCCTTGCTAATTTTGGAATCGCCGCAGACTATGCAAATCAAGAACCGGAAAAACGTTTTGATCTGTTGATTTCAGAGTTGGAAAGCCAAACTCTTCGAGCGCCAAAGAATCTAGATGCGCAAAGCGCTAAAACATTAGATACCTTCCGAGCTATTAATGAATTAATTGCACAATTTGGTCCAGAAGTAATTGAGACTTACATAATTTCTATGACTAAACAGCCAGAAGATTTATTAGCTGCTGCAGTGCTTGCTAAAGAAGCTGGATTGATTGACATTAAAGCTGGCGTAGCCAAAATCGGTTTTGCACCTCTACTTGAAACAGTTGCGGAGCTTCGAGCTGCAGATGTAATTCTTGAAAAACTATTAGCCAATCCAACTTATCGTAAATTGGTTTCACTTAGAAATGATGAACAAGAAGTAATGCTTGGTTATTCAGATTCTAATAAAGATGCCGGTATTGCAACTAGCCAATGGGAAATACATCAGGCACAACGTCGACTTAGAGATGTTGCCATGAAACATGGCGTAAAACTTCGCTTATTCCATGGTCGCGGTGGATCTGTCGGTCGCGGTGGCGGTCCAACTTACGATGCTTTAATTGCACTTCCATGGGGTTCACTTGATGGACAGATCAAGATGACTGAACAAGGTGAAGTTATTTCAGATAAATATTCAATTCCTACCCTGGCTCGAGAAAACGTCGAACTCACATTAGCTGCAGCTCTTGAAGCTACTGTGTTAAATCGTGGCCCTCGTCAATCAGAAGAACATCTAAGACAATGGAATGAATGCATGGAATTAATATCCGAAAATTCATT
>CAYYFI010000010.1:0-3981 GCA_964471265.1 uncultured Actinomycetes bacterium
CACCACATGATTGATGTGCTGGATCCTTCAGAAGATGCCAACGTAGCTTGGTTTCAACACGAAGCACGCAAAGTAATTGATGACATCATATCGCGGGGCAAGACTCCGATTTTGGTGGGCGGGACTGGGTTATATATAAAAGCAGTTGTAGATGAAATGAATTTCCCGGAAACCAATCCAGAAATTCGAGATCGCTTAAATGCCGAAGCGGAAGAGCTCGGTAAGCATGCAATGTATGAACGCCTTAGACATCTCGATCCAGCCGCTGCGATTGCAATTGATAGCCAAAATTTACGACGTGTAATTAGAGCGCTGGAAGTAATTGAAATTACTGGCAAGCCATACACTGCTAATTTGCCTCAAGAGGGTGCGACTTATTATCCAGATACAGTTTGGATTGGTTTAGATGTGCCGCGCGAAGTTTTAGATGAACGAATCAAAGAACGTGCGCATAAAATGTTTGAAAATGGATTAATTGAGGAAGTTCGGGATCTGGTACTTGATGGATTAATGTCCGGAACAACTGCACGTTTAGGTCACGGATATGCGCAGATTATTGAATTTCAAATGGGTTTGAATATGGATCCAATCGAAGAGACCATCATTGTTACGCGCCAATATGCGCGTCGCCAAGAGACTTGGTTTAAGCGCGAAAAGCGAATCAATTGGATAACCGCGCCGTTCCTACCGAAAGCATTAAACTTACTAAAGTGAGCATTAAGGCCGCCTACGGACACGGAACCCATAACGATTTCGTGTTGGTTTATGACCCAACTGGGGATCTATCAATCTCATCCGCCGAAACCGCGCGCATCTGTAATCGTGAAAGTGGCATTGGCGCAGATGGCTTAATCAGAATCGTGAAGCGGAACGATAAATGGTTTATGGATTATCGCAACGCTGATGGTTCGCTGGCGGAAATGTGCGGCAATGGCATTCGAGTAATGGCTAAATATTTAATTGAAAATAATTTGCAAGCTCCCGGAATTTTTCCAATTGATACTCGTGATGGCGTAAAGCATTTAAAGGTGCCAGCCGAAGGCGATATCACAGTAAATATGGGGCAAGTAGTTGATGAAGGCGATGAAGTTACGGCAGGAACTGATACCGGGCTTTGGAAAGGTTTTCACATTAGCACCGGTAATCCGCATGCCGTGGTTTTTGTTGATGATGTTGATGCAGTTGGATCATTAAAGCATCCACCAACGGTGCGCCCAAAAGAACTTTACCCAGAGGGCGTAAATGTTGAGTTTGTGCAATTTACTGGCGATCATGTTGTGAAAATGCGGGTGCACGAACGTGGTAGCGGCGAAACTCAGAGTTGCGGTACTGGCGTGGTGGCAACTGCGCGGGCGGCCGCAAAACACCAGCGCGAAGAGTTACCGACCAAATGGGAAGTTAATGTGCCGGGTGGACGTTTGTATGTAGAGATTGATGCACATAGCAATGGAATTTTGAGCGGTCCGGCAGAGATTGTTAAAGAAGTGCAGATTGAGGAGTTTCTTGAGCGATAGTTTCGAAGAGTTATTACGCGCCTCAGCGCAGGTAGCTTCGGATTTTGATGCAGCTGAAGATTTAATCAATACTCCAGACCAAGTTGCAGAACGTGCTGCGCTTCGTCGTATTGCAGGTTTTAGTACACAGTTACAAGATATTTCAGATGCGGAATATCGCGAGCTGCAATTAGAGAAAGTTATTTTGGTCGGTGTTTGGACCGAAGGCACTTCTGAAATGGCGGAAAATTCGCTGCAAGAGTTAAAAGCGTTAGCGGAAACTGCCGGCGCCGAAGTTTTAGATGGCGTAATTCAGCGCCGTGAATCTCCAGATCCAGCTACCTACATTGGTAGCGGAAAAGTAGCGCAGTTACGCGAATTGGTAGCAGGTAGCGGTGCGGATACCGTGATCTGTGATGGTGAACTTTCGCCGGCGCAATTACAAAAGCTAGAAGTTAAATTAAAGGTCAAAGTAATTGATCGCGTCGCTTTAATTTTGGATATCTTTGCACAGCATGCCAAGAGCCGCGAAGGTAAAGCGCAAGTTGAGCTAGCGCAAATAAGTTATCTCTTGCCAAGACTTCGTGGTTGGGGTGAATCGCTTTCACGCCAAGTAGGTGGTCGCGCGGCCGGTGGTGCTGGTATTGGTGGCCGTGGACCTGGTGAAACAAAAATTGAAACTGATCGTCGTCGAATTCGTGATCGTCAAGCAAAGTTACGGCGCGAAATATCAGAGATGAAAATCGCTCGCGATACCAAACGCCAAGAACGCCATCGAAATAATATTCCTTCAGTTGCAATTGCAGGTTATACCAATGCGGGTAAATCATCTTTGTTAAATCGCTTAACTAATGCAGGGGTATTAGTTGAAAACGCGCTTTTTGCAACTTTGGATCCAACTACGCGCCGCACCGAAACCACTGAAGGTCGCATCTATACCTTGACCGATACTGTGGGATTTGTGCGCCATTTGCCGCATCAATTGGTGGATGCATTTAAATCTACGCTTGAAGAAGTTACTGACGCAGATTTGATTGTGCATGTAGTAGACGGATCGCATCCAGATCCATTCGAACAGATTCGTGCAGTACGCCAAGTTATTACTGAAATTGGCGCTGCCGAAGTTCCAGAGATAATTGCAATAAATAAAGCAGATGTAGCCAAACCAGAAGTGATTATGTCGCTACTTAGACAAGAGCCAAGTGCATTTGCATTTAGTGCTAAAACCGGATTTGGAATTGAAAATTTATTGCGTGCAATTGAGAATTCATTGCCGCATCCAAATATCGAAATTGATACTGTGATTCCTTACACCAGAGGCGATCTAGTTAATGCGATTCATGAAAAAGGTGAGGTGCTAGAAGAGGAGTATCGACCAGAAGGGACTTACCTGCGGGCATTGGTCGATGATCGTCTGGCCAAGCGGGTAAATGGGGTAAGTAACAGGGAATAACCTCACAATCAGCGTGGTTTAGTGGAAATAACGGGTCAAATAGGGCAACCTACGCCCGTTCGATACCTAAAAGCTAGAAATCTAGAAATTAAGGAAGGCGGTGCAAAATGGCGACGGATTACGACACACCCCGAAAAACGGATGAAGAACTCCATGAGGAATCCTTAGAAGAACTCAAAGCCAAACGCGCCGAAGTTCAATCTGGAAAGATCGATATCGATGAAGAAGAGGAAGCGGAAAATCTAGAGCTTCCAGGTGCTGACCTTTCTGGTGAAGAATTATCAGTACGTGTTGTGCCAAAGCAAGAAGATGAATTTACTTGCAGCAAGTGCTTCTTAGTTTCACACGTAACAAATATTGCAAAAGGTAGCGGCGCTACTGCTGTTTGTCGCGACTGCGCTTAATTAATTCTGCAACCAGCGCTTCGCACTTTTTACTGCCAATCAACCAATAAGTCGTTTGGTCACGTTCGTCCTTTAACAAGACTTGTATACCAGTTTTAAGCCAAGGCCTAGTGGCATGAAAACTACGGGCATCTAAATTAACGGTGCGCAGTGCGCGATATTTATCTGCGGATAGCGCAACTGGTTCTGTTAAGTAGCGCAGTTCAATATGTGCGCGATCTACATGCAGCTCGTCATCGACGGTAATCACCATGCGCAGCTTGAACCATAGATATGGCATGGTGGCAATCAGAATCAATAATGTGACTGTGGCCTGTTCAATATCAAATGCGCCCCAAATTGCAACTGCGATTGAGAAATACATAAAGAAGATAAAACTCATCCAAGAAAGTGGCGGATTAAGCACCTCTTTATAGCTATTCACAGGTTCAAGTTATCGTAACTTGACCTAAGTAGCGTAAATTAGCGGCATGGCTATCGAAATGCCGGAGCGTCATCCACTTGCTCCAAAACCTGGCGAAGAAATTCCGTCGCATTTAACTATGTGTTTTGGTTGCGGTATTGATCATCCAACCGGGCTACATATGAAATCTATTGCCGGAGAAGGCTTAACCGCGACCTGCGAATTTAC
>CAYYFI010000010.1:4081-26642 GCA_964471265.1 uncultured Actinomycetes bacterium
GGCGAATTAGCGTTAAAGGCGAGTGCACTTTATGTTGTGGTGGGCTTAGAACACTTTGTAAAAAATGCTGCGGAAGGTTTTGTTAACGACAAGATGTTCGGTATCAACCCATGATTGTGCAGATTCAACGACTTGATAAAGGTTTGCCGCTGCCTGATTATGCACGTCCTGGTGATGCTGGTATGGATGTTTACTCCACAATTGATTGCAGCATCGCACCTGGTGCACGTGCAGTAATCCCAACGGGAATTGCGATCGCACTTCCCGAAGGTTATGTCTGCTTAGTTCATCCCCGAAGTGGGCTAGCTGCCAAAAACGGTATTTCAATCGTAAATACACCGGGCACTATTGATTCTGGTTATCGCGGCGAAATTAAAGTGATCTTGATAAATACAGATCAGAGTGAAACTTTTGAAATTAAGCGTGGCGATCGCATTGCCCAATTAGTTTTCCAGAAATTTGAAAGTGCGCGTTTCTATGAAGTAGAGAATTTACCGGAATCTCAGCGTGGCGCAGGCGGATTTGGAAGTACTGGTTCATGAGCCACGAAAGAGATGCCATCTTAAATGCGATGGGTGGTAAGCGCGGACTTATTGATAATGGTCTGCCTTCGATTCTTTTCTTGATTGTCTTTAATATCCAACACGATTTAAGAAGCGCAATTTATGCGGCAATCGCGCTAAGTGGTGTCTTAGCAGTTTGGCGACTAATTAAGCGCGATACCTTGCAACATGCGATAAGTGGCGTGATTGGCGTTTTAATCTGCGCCTGGTTTGCAAAGCAAGGCGGCCAAGCTAAGGATTATTACATCCCATCATTTATTAAAAACAGCGCCTATGCCGCAGTTTATGCATTCGGCAATCTAATCGGATGGCCGATTTTAGGTTTGGTAATTGGTCCAATCATTGGTGAAAATTTAGAGTGGCGCAAAGTAGCAGCGCGTAAACGAGTTTATGTAATGGCAGGTTGGCTCTGGGTAGGGATGTTCTTACTTCGACTTGCGATTATGTATCCGTTGTACAAGGCAGATCAATTAAATGCACTAGGAGTGGCAAGTATTGTGTTGGGTTATCCACTCTTCTTATTGGTGATTTGGTGGACTTGGTTGATTATTAAATCTGTGCCGAGCGTCAAGACTGAATAAAGCAGGCTTTTAAAGTTGCTTCTGCCACGTTAGCAGCGATGAAAATTAATTCATCTCCTGCGGCAAATACATCATGCGACTTTGGATTAAAGACGCGACCATCACGCACAATTGCAGCAAGCGAGGTGTCGTCTGGAAGCGCTACTTCTTCGATGGTTTTTCCGATGCATTTTGATCCATCTGGCAGAGTAAGTTCTAATAAATTAGCAGAGCCTTTGCCGATACTAAATAATTTAACAACATCGCCAACTGAAACTGCTTCTTCTACTAGTGCGGCAATGATGCGCGGAGTAGATACCGCAACGTCGACACCCCAAGATTTATCAAAGAGCCATTCATTCTTTGGATGATTAATACGTGCAACTACGCGAGGTACACCGTATTCGGTTTTAGCAAGTAGCGATGCCACTAAATTAACTTTGTCATCGCCAGTTGCAGCTACTAGTACTTGGCATTGATCTAACTTGGCATTATCAAGCGATGCAATTTCACAAGCATCTGCCATGACCCACTCAGCTTCGGCAACTGATTCCAATTTCATTGCTTTAGGATCTTTATCAATCAACATTACATGATGGCCATTGGCGATAAGTTCGCGCGCAATTGAGCGACCAACATTTCCAGCCCCTGCGATGGCAACGCGCATTAGTTGACCTCCGCATTCATAGTTGCGGTAATGGAATCGACATCTTCATCGTGGGCCATGACATGCAATAAATCGCCCTCTTGCAAAACTGTATGTTCATCAGGGATAAAGGCATCACCTAATCTGGTCAGGAATGCCACACGCGCATTGGTGCGTGCTTCAACTTCTGAAATTGGATGGCCCAGCCAAGATGGATGAATTGAAACTTCAAGGAGTGCGACTTTGCCAGATGGATCGCGCCATTCACCACGAGAACCACCTGGAAGTAATCGACGCAATACTTGTTCGGTCGCCCAAGTAACAGTTGCGACAGTTGGTATTCCTAAACGCTGATAAATTTCGGCGCGCGCAGGATCATAAATACGAGCCACCACACTTTTAACTCCGAAAACTTCACGCGCGACTCGCGCAGCCAAGATATTGGAATTATCGCCATCAGATAGCGCAGCAAATGCATCTGCGCGTTCAATGCCAGCTTCAATCAAAATATCGCGATCAAAACCAATTCCGGTAACAGTCTCACCTTGGAAACTTCCACCTAGACGACGAAATGCTTCGCGAGATTGATCAATGATTGCTACTGAGATTCCAGCGGCTTCAAGTTCTCTAGCGATAGCCGAACCAACGCGACCGCATCCCATAATCACGACGTGCATAGGAACATCAGATTACACCTTAAACTGTAACAATGCAGGTTCGCATCGAAAAGGTAGCTCACGGCGGCCACTTTATTGCTAGAAATGATGGGCAAGTTATCTTTATTCGCGATACCGCGCCTGGTGAATTGGTTGAGATTGAAATAACCAGTAAAGCAAAGGGTTTTTTACGTGGTCAAGTTTTGCAAGTAATTGAAAGCTCGCCAGAGCGAATTTCACCGCCATGCATATATGCAGGCAGATGTGGCGGTTGCGATTTTCAACATTTAAATCTGCCTTATCAGCGCAAATTAAAAGCTGAGGTTATCAAAGAGCAATTTAGCCGAATTGCGAAGCTAGATATCAATGTCGAAGTCCATGAAGTTGCACCAACCACCAGATATCGCACACATATTCGCGGCGTGGCAAATGATGCAGGTGCTTTTGGAATTTATGCTTCTAGATCACACGAAATTATCCCAATCAAGGATTGTCTAATTGCTGGCGAAGAGTTGCAGGTAGCGCAGATAGCAACTGAGAAATTTGAACCTATGCAACCAGTAGAAGTTCCACAGGGCGATCAAGTAAGAGAAGTAAAGGGTAAGAAATTATTAGTAAAGGCAGGTGCTTTTTGGCAGCGCCATCGAAATGCGCCAGATACTTTAACTACACAATTTTTAGAATTAGCTAAGTTAAAAGCAGGCGAACACTTATTAGATTTGTATGGCGGAGTAGGGCTCTTTACCTCTGTGGCTATTGACCAATTAGGTCCAGGTGGGCGAGTGGATTTAATTGAAAGTTCTATTCCAGCCACTGATTCCGCACGAGAAAATTTCCGCGATTATCCAAATGTAAAAATTATTCGGGAAGATGTGTTTAAAGGATTAAAGAACATTAAACGTGCAGATGTGGTGGTGTTAGATCCGCCGCGCGCAGGTGCGGGACCAGATGTGGTTGCGCAAATAATTCGAATTAATCCATCGCGCATTATTTACATCGCCTGCGACCCGGCTTCGCTAGCGCGCGATGTAAAAGATTTTATTGGCGCTGGTTGGTCACTTAAGCAGATTGATGGCTATGACCTATTTCCTATGACGCAACACATAGAAAGTATTTGTTTATTAGAGCCAAATAAGATATCTTGACGTCAAGATACTTTTAGGGGGGACTAAAAATGTCAACCAATTCTTTTAACGCCAAGCGCAATCTAGATGTGGCTGGTAAGTCATATGAAATTTTTGATATTTCAAAGATAGCAGGCGCTGCTAATCTGCCGTTTTCATTAAAGATTCTGCTTGAGAATTTACTGCGCACCGAAGATGGCGCAAATATCACTGCAGCACACATAAATGCGTTAGCTAATTGGGACCCAAAGGTCGAACCAGATACTGAAATTCAATTTACCCCAGCCCGCGTAGTGATGCAGGATTTCACTGGCGTACCTTGCATTGTTGATCTTGCAACTATGCGCGAAGCAATTGTTGAACTTGGTGGAGATCCGGCAAAGGTAAATCCACTAGCACCTGCAGAGTTAGTTATCGATCACTCTGTGATTGCAGATTTCTTTGGTACTGCTGATTCTTTTGAAAAGAATGTCGATGTTGAATACGAACGAAATCGCGAACGCTATCGCTTCTTACGTTGGGGACAGACTGCATTTGATGAATTTAAGGTAGTGCCACCCGGAACTGGAATTGTGCACCAGGTAAATATTGAATATTTAGCGCGCGTAATTATGACCCGTGTTGTTAATGGCGTACTTCGCGCATATCCAGATACCGTAGTCGGTACCGATTCACATACCACCATGGTTAATGGATTAGGTGTACTTGGTTGGGGAGTCGGCGGTATTGAAGCCGAAGCTGCGCTACTTGGCCAACCAGTTTCCATGTTGATTCCAAAAGTTGTGGGCTTTAAATTAAAAGGTGAATTACCACTTGGCACGACTGCTACAGATTTAGCGCTAACAATTACCGAAATGCTTCGTAAGCATGGCGTAGTTGGTAAGTTCGTTGAATTTTATGGACCAGGCGTGGTCTCAGTGCCAATGGCTAACCGCGCCACAATCGGAAATATGTCACCAGAATATGGTTCAACTTGCGCGATCTTCCCAATTGATGATGAAACGCTGCGTTACTTAAAGCTAACTGGCCGTAGCGATGAACAGATTGCATTAGTTGAAAGCTATGCAAAAACCCAAGGGCTATGGCATAACCCTGATGCCGCACCACGTTTCTCTGAAGAGCTAGAACTTGATTTAGGCACAGTTGTGCCATCCATTGCCGGCCCTAAGCGACCACAAGATCGCATTTCGCTAAAAGATTCCAAGGCAGCGTTAGAAAAGCACCTGCCAACTTATTTCACTGATAAGACCACGAAGGAACCAGTAACGGCGGGAAATACCACTGTAAAAAATGGTGACGTAGTGATTGCTTCAATTACTTCATGTACCAATACTTCTAATCCTTCAGTAATGATTGGTGCGGCACTCCTTGCTAAGAATGCAGTTGCGAAAGGTTTAAAGAGCAAGCCATGGGTAAAAACCACGCTGGCTCCAGGTTCTAAAGTTGTAACTGATTACTATGACAAAGCTGGCCTAACTAAGCATATGGAGGCACTTGGCTTTAACTTAGTTGGTTATGGCTGCGTTACCTGTATTGGTAACTCTGGTCCGCTGCCAGTTGAGATTTCTAAAGCAGTTAATGAAAATGATTTAGCAGTAACTGCAGTGCTCTCTGGTAACCGCAACTTCGAAGGTCGCATCAGCCCTGATGTAAAGATGAATTATTTAGCATCTCCACCGCTTGTCGTGGCTTATGCGCTAACTGGAACCATGAATCACGATTTTGAAAAAGATCCAATCGGTAAAGATAATTCTGGTGCTGATGTCTATCTAAAAGATATTTGGCCATCTCCATCTGATGTTCAAACCGTAATCGATTCGGCAGTTTCATCTGAAATGTTTAAGAAAGATTATGCATCGGTCTTTGAAGGTGATAATCGCTGGAAGTCGCTTGATACTCCAACTGGCAAAGTTTTCGAATGGGATACCAAGAGCACCTATGTTCGTAAACCTCCATACTTTGAAGGAATGCCAAAGGCTCCAAAGCCGGTAACTGATATTTCTGGTGCGCGCGTGATGGCAATCTTGGGAGATTCAGTTACTACTGATCACATTTCACCTGCCGGAAATATCAAAGCTGATTCACCAGCTGGTAAATATTTATCCGAACATGGCGTAGAACGAAAAGATTTCAATTCATATGGTTCACGTCGCGGCAATCATGAAGTAATGATTCGCGGAACTTTCGCAAATATTCGTTTGAAGAATTTGCTTCTTGATGGAGTTGAAGGTGGATTTACCAAGAACTTCCTTGATGGCGGCGCACAGACCACAATTTATGAAGCGTCAATGGCTTATCAAGCAGCTGGAATTCCGTTGGTAATTTTGGCTGGCAAGGAATATGGATCAGGTTCATCTCGTGACTGGGCGGCAAAGGGAACTGCGCTACTTGGCGTACGCGCCGTAATTGCAGAATCATTCGAACGTATTCACCGTTCTAATTTGATTGGTATGGGCGTACTTCCATTGCAATTTGTTGATGGTCAGAATGCGCAATCACTTGGAATTAAAGGCGATGAATCATTTGAAATCATCGGCGTTACAGAATTAAACAATGGTGCGATTCCAAAGACGGTGCAAGTAAAAGCGGGAGATAAAACCTTCACCGCAAAGGTACGAATTGATACCCCAGGCGAAGCGGATTACTACCGACATGGCGGCATCATGCAGTATGTATTACGTAGCTTGGTTTAAAACTTATTTGGGAACGGAAGCCACACCTGGTTCGTGGAATCTAGGGTTGGCATAACCCGTACGATCCAAGTAAGGCAAAATTCCACCAAGCATTAACGGCCATCCGGCACCCAACATCATCGCTAAATCAATATCGGTTGCAGTAGAGACGCCTTCATCAATCATCATGCGCGCTTCTTCAGCAAGCGCTTTTAGCGCGCGATCTTTAACTTGCTCGGCAGTTGATGGATGGTTGCCTTTTTCCATAAGCGCAATGGCTGCCGGATTTGGCTGCTTAGCGCCTTTCTCATCTTTGATATAGATAGTGCGCACATTATTTTCTACTAAACGTTTGATAGTAGGAGAGACGCGATAGCGCGGACCTAAATTATTGTGCAAAGTTTCAGAAACATGTAACGCAACTCCTGGACCGACCAAATCAAATAGCTCAAATGGCGTCATTGGGAATCCAATATCGCGAAGTGCGTTATCTGCCACATCGTAAGGAGTTCCTTCATCCATGGCATCGGTAATTTCGCCCATGAAACGAGTAAGTAGACGATTAACAATAAATCCCGGTGCATCTTTAGCAATCACCATGGTCTTCTTCAACTCTTTACCAACTGCAAGTGCGGTCGCGGTGCTCTCATCATCTGTGGCCGGAGTACGTGCAATTTCAAGCAGCGGCATAACTGCAACTGGATTGAAGAAGTGGAAGCCAACTACGCGATTTGGATGTTGTAAACCAGCTGACATCTTTTCAACTGATAGCGAAGAGGTGTTGGTAGCAAGTACGCATTCAGGGGAGATATGTTTTTCAAGTTCTTTGAAGAGATCATTTTTTAGTTGTAATTCTTCAAAGACTGCTTCAATTATGAAATCGCAACCAGCGTAATCCGCCTTGTTGGTGGTCCCGATAATTAGCGCAGAGAGACGATTGGCGCTCTCTTGGCTCATGCGCTTCTTCTCAACTAACTTTGTAAGTTCTGAGTTGATATAGGCGATACCTTTATCAACGCGGGCTTGATCTAAATCGCTAATCACAATTGGGCATTTCAAATTACGAACCAAGAGCAGTGCCAGTTGTGAAGCCATTAACCCTGCGCCAACTACGCCAACTTTGGCAACTTTGCGAGCTAGGTTGGCTTTTGGTGCTCCAGCAACTTTCTTACGACCTTTATTGATTAAATTGAAGGCATAAAGTGAGGCGCGGAATTCATCGCCCATCATCAAATCAACCATCACTTCAACTTCGCGCTTTAAGCCTGCTTCAATGGTGTTGGACTTAGAGGCAGCGATAAGTTCTAGGGCATATTCTGCGTTTTTAACTTTAGCGCCGTTATATTTTTTATTAATTGCAGCGCGACCTGCCGCAAGTGCGCTATCCCAATCAGAATCATTTGAATGATCATTGCGTGGGAAGTTCTTTTTTCCATTTAGGACATCTGCAACTAGTTGTACAGACTTTTCTAGGAAATCTACTGGCAGATACATTTCATCAGCCATACCAAGTTCTAGCGCCTCTTTTGCTTTCAACATGGTGTTGTTATTTAGAGCATTTTGCAAAATAACTTTTACCGCATTTGTTGGGCCAATCATCTTTGGCAAAATAGTTACGCCAGACCAACCAGGGACCAATCCGATAAATACTTCAGGTAAGCCAATAAAAGCAGTGGTTGCGATGGTTCGGTATTGGCAGGAGAGTGCAAGTTCGGTGCCGCCACCTAGAGCTAATCCGTTGATAAAGCAGAAAGTTGGAATTTTAGAGGTGCGTAATTTCGCATAAGCATCGTGGCCATAACTAATAATGGTGGCTGCATCTTCTTTGCTGGTTAATGCGCTGATACCTGATAAATCTGCGCCAGCTGCCAAAATAAATGGTTTACCAGTTATCGCAATAGCCGCAGGGTTTGCTGCAATCGCTTGATCAATCGCGGCATTAATGTTTCGCATTGATTGTGGGCCTAAAGTAGTTGGGCGAGTGTGGTCCATCCCGTTATCAATCGTAATTAAGGCAAGTTTTCCTTTAGCGCCAAAGGCTGCAAGATCTACTTCGCGGATATAGGCGTTAGTTATAACTTCATCTGCATAAACGACTTCGCTCATTATTTACCTGCCAAATTTTCCCAAATAACTGTGCCGCCCATGCCAAGGCCGATACACATGGTGGTAATTCCATATTTGATTGAAGGATTCTCTTCGAAGGTACGAGCTAAATTGAGCATTAAACGAATTCCACTGGATGCAAGTGGGTGACCGACTGCAATCGCACCACCTGCAGGATTTACGCGCGGATCATCTTCGGCAATTCCAAAGTGATCTAAAAATGCAAGCACTTGCACTGCAAATGCTTCGTTAATTTCAAATGCACCAATATCTTCAATCTTTAAATTAGCTTGTTTTAACGCTTTGATAGTTGAAGGAACTGGGCCATAACCCATGATCTCTGGTTCCACACCAGCGAATGCGAAAGTTACAAGTCGCATCTTTGGCTTCATGCCTGCTGCTAGCGCTGCATCTTCATCGGCAAGTAGCGCTGCAGTTGCGCCATCATTTAATCCAGATGAATTACCAGCAGTTACTCGACCACCTGGACGAAATGGAGTTTTAAGTGCAGCCAATCCCTCCATGGTGGTACCAGGACGTGGTGGTTCATCAACTGTGGCAATCGTCCATCCAAGTTCTGGAGTGCGAGCTGCAGTTGGAATTAAATCTTTTTGAATTCGACCAGCCGCATATGCCGCAGCAGTTTTATCTTGGCTACCAACTGCGTAACGATCTGCGCGCTCTTTGGTAATTGCGGGAAATTTATCGTGTAAACGTTCTGCGGTTGCGCCCATGGACATTGCATCTGGATCAACCATCTTCTCTGCGATAAATCTTGGATTTGGATCCATTAAAGATCCGATTGGGTGATTGCCCATATGTTCTACGCCGCCGGCGATGGCAAATTTCGCAGTTCCCATATTGATAGCACCGGCAAGAGTGGTAACCGAAGTCATTGCACCTGCGCACCAACGATCTATGGAATAACCAGGAACAGTATTTGGAATCCCAGCTAATAGCGCTGCGCTTCGACCAAGATTCATTCCTTGATCTCCACTTTGAGTAGCGGCAGCGATGGCAACATCATCGATATCTGCGGGATTTAATTTCGGATTGCGTTCGAGCAGGCCTCGAATTGCGCGAATTACTAAATCATCAGCACGGGTTCCGTTGTACATAGAACCGGCTTTTCCAAATGGGGTACGAACTGCATCAATAAGAACTACGGACATGCCAAAAGGCTACCCGTGAGTAGGAATTTTTGCTAGAACCTTTGTTGGATTACTTTGCTAAGGAAATCTTCTTCGCAACCTCTGCCGGTTTTACTGGCTTTGGCTTTGCTAAATATGGCGGAAGAATCAAAGCGATATAGATCAATGCGGCAATTTTGTTAGCGCTACCGCCGAAGAAGAGACCCACCTCTTCAAGTTCGTGTAATGAGTAGGCAAATACATTTGCGGCTACCAGCACCAACGCTGCACCAGATACTTTGAAGAAGGTCGCTAAATTAAAGCGAATCGCACCCTTGTACATTCCGTAACCCAGGGCAACTGCAACTGCAAGCCCCAGAATTAACCCGATAGTTGATCCAATTGGATCGCTACCTTTGAAATTTGCATATAAAAATAATGAGGTTTCCAGGCCTTCACGAATCACTGCGGTGAAAGCGGCCAATGAGAGCGCACCAGCGCTAATTGCAGCAGAGGCTTTCTGTTCAAGTTCTAATTTCATGAAGCGAGCGGTCTTCTTCATCCAGAAAATCATCCAAGTAACTAGGCCAACCGCGGCCAGGCCGGTAAAGCCAACGAAGTATTTTTCGCCCTCTTCACTTAATGTGGAGCTGGTGAAGGTTAGAAAAGCACCAAAGAGTAGAGAGGTGCCGATTGCGCTATATACGCCGAACCAGAGGCTCTTAAGTAGCTGAGTGCGCTCGGATTTATGAAGATATGCGATCAGAATGCCGATAATTAAGCTGGCTTCAAGCCCTTCACGTAGGGCGATCACAAAGGTATTTAGCACGAGTAGAACTCTATGGGCTGCTACTCAATTACGCAACTTTTTCGTTGCGTAATTCGTCACTCTTTTTCGGTGGCTTCAGCCGCTTCGGCAGGCTCTTCAGGGCTGGCTAGCGGTTCGATCTGGGTTAAAGCGTGGGTAAGCAGTGGCGCAACTTCAGCTACTTGCCAAGGGCGGGCACCTAAATTAGCGAGCTTTTCAGATACGGTTTTTAAATCGGGATGTGTTTGATCCCAACAAACTCGGCGCACAAATTCTGGGGTAATTAAATTTTCACTTGGCAGATTTAATTCCAGCGCTCGCTTTGCAACTGCATCACGTGCATGCGTCAGCGGTGCATAGCGTTCTGGAAATTTCTCACGCCATTGTTTAACTGGCGGCATGCCATCGCCATTAAGACGCATCTGAGGTAATTCGGAATCTGGCGCTCGCGTTATCGCATCCACCCAGGTATTTACATTTTCCATCCAACGTGGACGAAGCCCAATTGGTTTCAAAGTTTTTTGAAATGCTTTTACGGTAGTTGGCGCAGTTACTGCTAATTCGGTAATTGCATTATCAGATAGCAATCTGCCTGGCGCGATATCTAAATTTGCCGCAATTTTGTCGCGCGCTATCCAGAGTTCACGCACCACTGCAAGTTGTTCACGCTTTCGCACTTTATGCATTCCCGATGTGCGACGCCATGGATCTTCCCGGGGCGGGGCTGGCGGTGCCGCTAAAATACTTTGGAATTCAGATTCTGCCCAAGCTAACTTTCCAGATGCTTGCAAAAGATTGGAAATTTCATTTCGTAGTTCTATTAATAACTCCACGTCAAGCGCGGCGTAATTTATCCACTCTGAATTAAGTGGGCGAATAGACCAATCAACCGCAGAGTGTTCTTTTGCAAGTGATAATTGGAAGAAATGCTCAACTAATGCGCCAAGTCCAACTCTTGGAAGTCCTGCTAATCGCGCCCCTAATTCAGTGTCAAATAAGCGTTTTGGGTGCAGCCCCCATTCGCGCAAACAAGGCAGATCCTGGGTAGATGCATGCAAAATTACTTCATCACTTTGGATGATTTGATTTAACTCAGTTATAAGTGAGGATCCATTAAATGGAATTGGGTCGATTAGAAAGATCTCTTTACCGCGTT
The DNA here is from genome assembly GCA_964471265.1 of uncultured Actinomycetes bacterium. Lineage (GTDB taxonomy): Bacteria > Actinomycetota > Actinomycetes > Nanopelagicales > Nanopelagicaceae > ZLKRG08. The sequence continues at coordinate 15,503 of CAYYFI010000010.1, forward strand.
TGATTTGAATTAAATATGCCCGAGCAGAGTAGCGATATCCGCTGGCGCGTTCGGCATCAACAGCAATAGGGCCGCTTGCTTCACTTAAGCTTTTAATAGCTTTCTGTAATGCGAAATCTGAATCAATTATTGCTGGCACGCCACCTGCCGGGAAGAGAAGCGGTGTTGCGTTTACTTCCGCTTCACTCATCGTCTAAAACTTGCTACTCCATCTGGCACTGGCATGAGATATGAAATCTCAGCAAGTAAATTGCACCATGCTTCAAGATGGCCAATTAAATCCTCTGGCTTATTAATTATCGGTGACCAGGATGCGCGGATTTCAATCTCTCCACCATCAGAATCAGTTGAAAGTTTTCCAAAGGAATGGCTCATGGATCTTGTGACTGTGCCACTTGGCGCAGCAAATTGGCAGCGATTATCTGACAAAGCTTTTAATAACCAATTCCATCCATGTTCGGGAAGTGATGGGTCTTCCGCTTCAGCCGGCTCTAAATCTGCATTTAAATAAGTTACGCAGCGAAATTCGCCTTCCCAAGTATCTTGTCCACCTGGTTCGTGCAAAATCACAAAACGTCCGTTAGCTAATTCTCGTTCGGCATCGCCAATTAATCCATTTGAGACATCAGCACTTAGCGCATAAGAAAAACTCGCCAATTTTTGTGGAGCGGGAATCTCTTCAAGTGTGATTTCAGAACGAGGTTTAAAGTTCGAAAGTAGAGCAGCAGATCTCTTAAATTGCTCCGCGTTCATACGCTAATTTTCGCAAACTTTTTAGAGAAATCGGGTATCTCTAGGATAGGTTGGCCCGCATGGCGAGCATCCTGGCACTTTTATCAGCGTTGCTCTGGGGCTCATCAGATTTCGAAGGTGGCCGAATCTCAAAACGCTATCCTGCAATCAGCGTTTTAGGTGCAACACAATTAATAAGTTTGTTCTTTGGCACCGCGCTAATTTTTATTATTGGTGAGACACATTTAACTTTGAAAATTATGTTGTCCGGCGCAGCCGCTGGATTATTCGGATACCTGGGATTGATCTGCCTTTATGCCGGATTATCTACCGGAAAGATGGGTGTGGTTTCACCAATTAGTTCGCTCTCAGTTTTAATCCCAATGTCGGTGGCGTTAATTAACGGCGAAACTATGAGCACAATAACTGCAATTGGTTGCGCGCTTGCAATTATTGGTGGCTTCTTAACAAGTGGCCCAGAATTCTCAAGTGGACTTTCACCGAAACCATTATTACTTGCAATTGGTGCCGCAATTGGTTTTGGTAGTGCACTTACCTTTATGGCAATTGGGGCAGCGGAAGCGCCAATTTTGACGATGGTCTGCATGCGTATTGCTACTGCATTTGTGACTATCGGCATTGCGATAAAAAAACGCGGATTCGGCGGATTAGGTAGAGCAAATTTACCGTCACTGATTTTTATTGGTATTGCAGATTTTGCGGCAAATGCCACCCTTGGTTTAGCGGTAAATATTGGGCCAGTAGCTGTGTCAATGGTACTTGGTGCGCTTTATCCAATCTTCACCGTGTTACTGGCTTACATTATTTTGCATGAACGCTTACATAAAGCTCAATACATTGGCGGCATTGCGGCCGTAGCTGGAGTTGCTTTAATTAGTGCTTTTTAGCAGTTACAAATCGCGTATCTTCTACTTTGCGATCTTCAGTGATTTCAAATCCTCGTAACGCATCATTTAAATCAATTATGTGATCGCCACCAGTGATTGGGGTAATTGAAATTTCCAACTGATCAACTAGACCTTGGTTTAGGAATTCATTTAATAATCCAGGTCCAGCTTCAATTAAAACATCAGGACCAAATTCTCGTTTCGCTTTAGCTAGCGCTTCAGAAGGTTCAAGATTCCACCAATAAGCATTTGGATTGGTGATTAAAACATTTGATTTGTGGCGAGAAATAACAACCAACGGGCAGGGTGTGATGGCATATCTTTCAGATCTTGCGGTGTTGCCGCCAATAATGATGCAATCAAATTCTCGACGTCGCTTTAAAAATCGCTCTCGGTCAGTATTGGTGGAAACCCCTGCAGATGAACCATCTTTGGCAGTTGAACCATCTAAACCCATAACCAAAGTGGCCACTGTATGCACCTGTGAATAATAGGATAGAAACATGGCGAAAACGCTCTTTGTAACAAATGATTTTGGTCCCCGAGCCGGTGGAATTGAAACATTTGTGCATGGTTTAATCGAGCGATTTCCAAAAGATTCCGTAATTGTCTACACCTCGCAACAGGGTGATACTCGTGAATATGATCAAAAATGGTTACAGGATTTTGGGGTACAGGTCATTCGCGACCGAAGCAAGATGTTGCTGCCATCGCCACGAGTAATTCGTGCCGTTCGTAAAGTAGTAGCAACGCAGATACCTTCATCACTTGTCTTTGGAGCCGCTGCGCCCCTTGCATTAATGGGTAAATTCTTAAAAGTGCCAAGAAAGATTGCGATAACTCACGGCCATGAAGTTTGGTGGGCCAAAGTTCCTCCATTTAATTTGGCGATGCGCATAATTGGTAATTCAGTAGACCATCTAACTTATTTAGGTGATTACACCAGATCACAAATTGCTATTTCATTATCAAAAAAAGCGCGAAGTGCAATGGTGCAGATTGCGCCTGGAATTGATACTCAGAAATTCAAACCAGTAGACGCCAGCGAATTGCGTGCCAAGTTGGGGTTAACAAATAAAGAGGTAATTGTTTCAGTCGGCCGATTAGTGCCACGCAAAGGTCAAGATCAATTAATCAAAGCGCTACCACAAGTCCTAAATCTGCACCCAAATGCGCATCTATTATTTGTTGGTACCGGCGCATACAAAAAGCAATTAGATAAATTGATCAAGGCCCGTTCGCTAGAAAAAAATGTAACTTTCACCGGACGAGTCCTCTATGAAGATTTAACGAATTACATCTGTGTTGGCGATATCTTTGCGATGCCATCTAGATCCAGAATGGCTGGTTTAGAGGTGGAAGGGCTAGGGATTGTTTATTTAGAAGCCAGCGCCTGTGGGCTGCCAGTTTTAGGTGGAGATTCAGGTGGCGCGCCAGATGCAGTGCTACCCGGTGTCACTGGTTTGGTAGTTAATGGCAAAGATACAAATGCAGTAGCTAATGGATTAAATCAACTGTTGGATTCTGATCGCAAATCAATTGGTCAAGCTGGTCGTAATTGGGCAGTGGCGCAATGGGATTGGAACCTTTGGGCTAATAAATTTGTCGCGCTAGTGCGCGATTAAGCCTAAACGATTTGCTTCATTAACTGCGCCAGAACGATTGCGTACCTGTAATTTTCGATAAATCGAACCTAGATGCGTCTTCAAAGTTGATTCGGTTATGAAGAGTTCTTTGGCAAGTTTCTGACCACTTAATCCTGAGGGCAAAAGTGCGAGAATCTCTAACTCTCTAGATGTGAGCGTGGCTTTGAAGAGTCTATTATCAACTGCCCTTGCTAAACCTTTACTAGTAAATGAAAGTGGCGCTCTTTTTGCACTAAATATTGCATTTAAAATTTCATCTAAATTTGCAGTCTTAGATACAAAACCACTGGCACCCGCATTCATGCACGCGATTAGATGAGAATCATCATCCAAAATCGAAATCACTACGATTCCGATATTTTGGCTATTTTTTCGAGCAAATTTTACAATCTCTAAACCACTGCCATCTGGAAGCGATAGATCAACGGTGATTACATCAGGATTCTTTGCTGCAAGAAGGGCAAGCGCTTCTTCTTTATTGCTTGCTTCTCCGACAACTTCGATACCTTCTCGAATTGCAATATTAGCGATACCTTCTCGCACAATTTTATGATCATCGACAATTAATAATCTCATGGCAACCTAATTTCGATCCGAGTGCCAGATTTAGTGGTAGATACAAAAATCTGTCCGCCAAGATTTTCTACCGATTCCGCAATTCCTAACATTCCTTGGCCATCGTCACTGACCACAATTAATTTTTCAGTGATATCAACTTTTAAGTTATGACCTTTAGAGTGTTGCGCGGCATTCTTAACCAACTCGTCAACAAGTCTTTGAGTACTTGGATTTAATCTGTTAATTTCGCCATTAATCTGCAGATGTAGCGGTACCGCGTGATTTGTTAATTCTGCTTGATAATCGCTATTTAGATCACGAAGCGCAAAGAGTTCACGGCGCACTGATTTGGTGGCATCTGTAACTGCTTGGCGAATCTCTCTAGCGTTAGCGCGATAGCGCAGCGGCAGATCATTGATAAGCAGATCTAATTGGTAACCAATGGCTACCAAATCTTGTGCGAGTGAATCGTGTAAATCTCGCGCGAGCTCAACCCTGGTAGAGCTCTGCAATCTCCTTTGCGAATTCCTTTGCAACAACATGGCGTTTGACCGATAGCTTTGCAGTTAATTGCCCGCCAGCAATTGAGAAATCTTTATCGAGAATAATGAATTTACGAATTGATTCTGCACGACTTACCGCCTTATTTGCCTCATCGACTGCTGTTTGAATTACTGCAATCAAATCAGGGTCGCGGGTTAAATCAGATAGGGATGCCCCTTCCTTTTTATTGTTGGCAACCCAGGCTTTCAGAGCATCGGTATCAATGGTCACTAATGCGGCGATATATGGTTGGTTGTCGCCAACTACCATGCACTGTGAGACAAGTGGATGCGCACGTAAGCGATCTTCTAATACCGCGGGCGCCACATTTTTGCCACCGGCAGTAACAATTAATTCTTTCTTACGTCCCGTAATTGTTAAGAATCCCTCTGAATCAATCTCACCAATATCTCCAGATCTAAACCACTCACCATCAAAAACTTCGTTATTTGCTTGATCGTTCTGCCAATACCCGCGCATCACGATCGGGCCCTTAATTAAGACTTCGCCATCATCTGCAATGCGAACAGAATTTCCCGGAATTGGCTTACCTACCGAGCCGACCTTTTGTGCTTGCGTTAAATTTAGTGTTGCACCTGCAGTAGTTTCAGTTAATCCATAACCTTCCAAGATTCGAATTCCCGCACCACGATAGAAATGTCCCAAACGACTTCCGAGCGCTGCGCCACCACTAATTGCCGCTTCTACATTGCCACCTAAAATGTGGCGAATTTTCTTGAAAACAAGGGCATCAAAGAGCGCATGTTGCGCCATTAAAACTGGCGAGACTCGGCCGCTATCTTTTGCTTGGCTATATTTAATGGCAACCGCAGCCGCTTTACGGAAGATATTTCCTTTACCAGCTGCATCGGCCTTAGCTTCAGCACCGTTGTAAACCTTTTCAAAAATTCTAGGTACTGCAAGTACGAAAGTTGGTTTGAAGCTCGCCAAATCTTGCATTAAACGACCTTGAACATCTGCACAATGAGCCATATGTAGTCCTGCGTAGATAGCTCCAATCTGCACCATGCGTCCGAATACGTGAGCCACTGGCAAGAAGAGCAGGGTAGAACCATTTGGTTTTAAGAAAAGATCTGCGGCGCCATTTACTACGTTGCCACATTCAGACAAGAAATTACCGTGCGTCAATTGCACACCTTTTGGTTTACCTGTAGTTCCAGAGGTATAAATCAAAGTTGCTAAAGATTCTGGTGTGATTGCATTACGGCGATTCTCTATTTCATCATTACTGATATGTGTGCCAGTATTTCGCAAGATACCAACTGCATCTTCAGTGATTGTCCAAACATGTTTGGTGTGACCTGGAAGAACGCTCTGAGCTAATTCACGATTAGCCGGAGTTTCAACAATTAAGCCAACCGCATGTGAATCGTTCAATATCCAATCAATTTGTTCGGCAGAAGAAGTTTCATAAATCGGAACTGAAACTGCACCGGCATACCAAATAGCAAAATCTAAAACGGTCCATTCATATCTGGTGCGCGCCATGATTCCAACTCGATCACCAATTTGAATTCCTGCCGCAACTAAACCTTTGGCAGTTTCTCGCACTTCGGTTTCAAATTCACGAGCAGTAACTGGCGCCCAACCATCTCCAAGTGGTTTTGAGAGAATTACACGAGCTGGTTCGAACCATGCACGATCAGCAACTAACTTGGTCAGATTTCCTTCGGTTGGGAAAGGGACAATTGCGGGAATAGTGATTTCGTTCATGACGCGAACGCTAGCGGTCTAATGCTCGCAAAGGTAGCCTTTGCCGCATGAGTAGCTCAAAAATTCTGATTGAGGCTAGCGCCGATGAGGTCCGTAAAGTCCTATTTGATATCGAAAATTACCCAACCTGGTCCCGCACTATTAAGGCAACAAAGACCGAGAGCAGCGATGACCAAGGACGGCCACTTAAGATTCAATTAACTATTGAAGCTGGCATGTTGCGCGATAAACCAACACTTGAATACGACTGGTCTAGCGCTCCAGAACGCGTTTCATTTTCATTGGTTGATGCAGATTTATTAACTCAAATGGATGGCACCTATACCGTTAAGGCAATAGGAGATGAAACCGAAGTTACCTATGAATTAGCAACAGACGTCTCAATGCCAGTTCCTAAGCCAATGTTAGAAGCGGCGGAGCTTTCCACCATCAAAGCCGCTTTAGAAGAGTTAAAAGAAAAAATCGAAAGTTAATTTTAGTGTTAACAATTGGCATTGATGTCGGTGGCACCAAAGTTCTTGGTGGTGTAGTTGACGAGAGTGGCAATATTTTGGAGAAGGCGCGACGTGATACGCCAAGACAAGGCGGCGAAGCGTTAACTAAAACTATTGCTGAAGTAGCGCTAGAGCTGATGCAAAGCCATAAAGTTTCGGCAGTGGGAGTTTCTGCCGCAGGATTTGTTTCTTCTGATCGTAAAACTATGTTAGCCACTCCAAATATTGCTGGATGGAATGGCGTTAATTTAGATGCAGAGTTAACTGCGCTAATTGGCGTTGATGTAGTGATTGAAAATGATGGCAATGCAGCTGCATGGGGAGAAGCGGTATTTGGTGCTGGTCGCGGTGAAGCACATATGTTGCTTTTAACTATCGGAACTGGAATCGGTGCAGGCATTGTGGTTAATGGGCAATTACATCGTGGTGCATTTGGCGTAGCTGCAGAGATTGGCCATATGCGCGTAGTTCCTGAAGGACATCTCTGTGGTTGTGGTGCGAGAGGATGTTTTGAACAATACGCATCAGGAAGCGGATTGATGCGCCATGTTCGTGAAGCAATTGCGGCAACGCCAGATATCGCGCGAAATTTATTGGCACTTGGCGATGGCACAATCGAAGGTTTGAAAGGTCATCACGTAACTGAAGCCGCGCGAGCTGGAGATGTAGTTGCGTTAGCCGCATTTAATACCACTGCGCAATGGTTAGGTGCTGGAATTGCTTCACTTTCCGTAATTTTAGATCCCGGAATCATCGTGATTGGCGGCGGAGTTATTGATGCTGGAGATATTTTGCTTGAACCTACACGCGCCAATATGGAGCGGAAGATGCCCTTTGCTGGTAAGCATCCATATCCAAAATTAGTGGCCGCAACTTTAGGCAACGATGCGGGTTTAGTTGGCGTGGCGGATTTAGCGCGGCTTTAACTAAATTCAAAACTTTATTCAAAAGGGTATTTAAGCCCGATTTGATTTCGAATCTCATCCATAGTTTCCATAATCGAAACGCTCTCTGAAATTGGCAAAAGTTCCGAATCTTTCTTTCCAGAAATCAACATTTTTTCAAAATAGATAGCCTGTTCGCGAAGGCCATGACCACGATATTCATTTTTAAATTCCACTACCCGGCCATCGTTATATATCAAACGCATATCGGTTGGGCGATAGAAACTGGTGGCAAGTTCTAATCGCGCATTTGTGCCATTTATTGAAGCAGCAGTTGGAGTTTTGGCATTCATCACAGTATTTATTACCGCCTGACGTCCACCCGAGTATTCAAAGATTGCGCTAGTTTGTAAATCAACACCATTTTCAATCACTGATTTAGCAGAAATTTTCTCCGGTGCTCCGAAAACAAAATATGAAAAGGAGACTGGATAAATTCCTAAATCTAGTAACGCGCCACCAGCATAGTTTGGGTCAGTGAGTCTTTTAATTGACATAAGTGATTGGCCATGATCTGCCTGTACATTAATCACTTCGCCTAATTCGTGCATTAATTCCCGAACCTTTTGAATATGCGGCAAGTATCTGGTCCACATTGCTTCCATCAAAAGTAAATTGTTTGTTTGCGCTGTATGCGCCATCTCTTTCGCTTGAATTGAATTAACTGCAAAAGGTTTTTCGCAAAGCACTGGCTTACCGGCATTTAATGCCAAGATGGTGTTTTCGGCATGTAATTGATGTGGCGTGGCAACATAGATTGCATCGACATCCGAGTTGACTAATTCTTCATAGCTACCAAATGCAGTGACATTGTCTAAAAACGATGCTGCTTTTTCTTTGGTTCTGGAACCGACAGCGCTAATTGCCATTTCAGTGTGTGTTTGCACATCTTGCGCAAATTCGCGGGCGATACCACCGGTACCTAAGATGCCCCATTTAATGCTCATGGCTCATGGTGGCATACTTACGCCCATGGCTGAGATACCCTCGAAACTTCCATACGGAACGTTACGCGCGCTATTAACGCCAATTTTATTAATCGCCTTTCGCCCCAAGGTAAAAGGTTTGCGTCATGTGCCAGCTACGGGTCCATGTATCTTGGCGAGTAACCATTTATCTTTTAGCGATTCCATATTTATGCCACTAGTGGTGCCTCGCAAAGTTACATATTTAGCGAAAGCTGAATATTTCAATTCACCAGGTATCAAAGGATTTATTCAAAAACTTACCTTTATCGCTCTGGGCCAAGTTCCAGTAGATCGAAGTGGTGGCCGTAGATCTGAAGCAGCGTTACTTACCGGATTAAAAATATTGGCAGAAGGTGATTGCTTAGGAATTTACCCTGAAGGCACTCGTTCTCCAGATGGTCGACTTTATAAAGGCCGTACCGGTATTGCGCGTTTAGCTATGGAATCAGGAGCGCCGGTAATTCCTGCTGCGATGTTTAATACTCATGAAATTCAGCCGACGGGCAAGTTGATTCCGAAAGTCAAACGCGTGCAGATGCAATTTGGGGAACCGATGTACTTCACTGGCGATTCCACCGATATGAATACTTTGCGCGATGTTACCGATGAAATTATGCGCAAGATTCAGAGCATGTCTGGTCAAGAGTATGTAGACATGTATGCAAGTAAGAAAAAATCTGAAGCAAACGAAGAGGATTAATCAAGCGCGTTTCGCGCAGTTAAGAATTTACAAGTTTGGCAATCAACGCCACTTGCTGGAATTTCGCCTTCGAGCATCGTAATTAAGTCTTCTACCAACGCATTGAAGCGTGAAGTGTCGCGCGGCACGGGAACATATTTCTGGCGAACTTTAAATCCATCTGCTTCGGCGTGATCTGGATTCCAAACTAGCAATCCCATGGAATCAACTCTCTGTCCATCACCAACTGCGGGATTTTCCAGCGAATATGCATATGCTTCTAATTGGGGCGCGTAATGCGCAGCGCTATCGCGATCAGAGTCACTAACTTTGCAATCAATAATTGCAAGAGAACCATCGCTATTTTCTCCCAACACGTCATATTTGCCATAAAAACGCCAACGAGTCTCTTCGCCATTAATTTTAATTTTGGCGCTATTTATAAATTGGCCCCATTTAGTGATGGTGCCATCACCAAGGGAAGGGTCAATATCGCGCAATTTTGCGCCTTGAAATAATTTCTCCTGTTGATCGGCTAAAGTCGAAACTAACGGCATCACCATTGGCGCTTGCACTTTAAACCAGTAGAAGATCCATAGACAGCGGCGACAAGTTGAAAGTCCAAAAGTTAAATCAGATGGACGAATAGTGGATCTAGTTGGTGTTGCTGGTTTTTTCATGTTCCAATCACCGCCTGAATAATTATTAATATGCCAAGAAAAACCATCACGCCACCGCCACCGGCGCGTAATTTTTCCAACCTGCCTTTATCTGAAGACAACCATTCACGAGCTTGTCCTGCAAGTAAACCCCACATACCATCGCTGATTAAAGCGATAATGCAGAAAACCAAACCAAGAAACCATAATTGCCAAGTTACATGTCCACGATCTCGATCTATAAATTGCGGACATACTGCTGCGTAGAAAACAATTGCCTTTGGATTTAAAACTCCAACTACAAATCCTTCGCGCCAAGTTCTAAGCACTGTAGGTGCGCCGCCAGATGTATCAGTCATCTCATCGGCATGTACGGCTCGTTTACGTATGGCATCAAAGCCAAGGTAGATTAAATAAAGTCCGCCGCCCCATTGCACTGCGTTATAAGCAAGCTCACTGCGCTGGAGGATCGGACCGATACCCAGCGCAGTGAGCGTTGCTAATACAAACGAACCACTGACATTTCCCGCCGCAGTAGCTACTGCAATTTTCTTGCCCCAACTGATAGCACGTGCAACTATGAAGAGCACGCTTGGTCCTGGGGCCAAGATAATTAAATATGCAGCAATTACATATTCAAATAATCGCGACGGGATAACCATGCGGTTAGTTTAATAGTTCTAACCGCGTGATTTACGAATTCCATTCAGTACTAAGGTCCCCAACACTGCAACTAATGTTGCATTAATGATGCCACTGAATGTGTACTTACCAACGGTCCATGACATGTCAGAGATGCCGATAATTAAGGCAGATGCGGCGATTAGTAGATTCAAAGAATCTGTGAAATCAACCTTTGCATCAATCCAAATTCGTGCACCTAAAATGCCGATCATGCCGAATAACGCAGTACCAGCGCCACCAAGTGCGCCAACTGGAGTTGCGCTAAGTATGGCGCCAAATTTTGGAACCAGACCAAGCAAAATCGCACCAACACCTGCGATCCAATATGCAGCAGTTGAATAGACGCGAGTTGCTGCCATTACGCCGATATTTTCTGCATAGGTAGTGGTACCAGATCCGCCGCCTAAACCTGCGACAGTGGTCGCTAAACCATCTGCAAGTAGTGCATCACCCATCGCATCATCAAGATTTTTGCCAGTCATAGTGGCAACTGCTTTAACGTGTCCCACGTTTTCTGCAATTAAAACTAGCACCACAGGCAGGAAGAGCACGATGGCACTTCCTGAAAATGTTGGAGTAGTGAAATCTGGA
>CAYYFI010000011.1:0-26527 GCA_964471265.1 uncultured Actinomycetes bacterium
CGGCTGTTAACCGGCAGGTTCTTGGTTCGAGTCCAAGTCAGGGAGCTTTTTAATTTGGTATTACTCTTTCTCCCATGGCCTACCGTGCAAAAACAGTGATTGCCTCTTGGAAATCGCAGAGCGTTGCCACCAGAATTTTGCGCGCTTGGTTAGGAATCACTTGGATTTATGGTGGATGGAATAAAGCCAGTGATCCAGCGTTTCTAGATCCAGCTGCAAATAATTACATTGGTAATCAAATTCGTGGCTTTGTAGAAATTTCTCCACTTGGTTCTTTATTGAATTCTTCGCTAGAACATGCGACTTTAGCTGGCATCTTGATTATGGTGGCGGAATTTGCCACCGGTCTTGCAACTATGTTGTTTATCGTGCCACGATTTGCAGCGCTGGTTGGGTTTTTTACTTCGGTTGGTCTTTGGTTAACCGTTACCTTTCATGTGCAGCCATATTTTCTTGGCAGTGACACCGCTTATGCAGTAATGTGGTTGACGTATTTCTTTATCTTGCATTCTGGAAATAGGAGAGTTGATTTAAACATGGATCGCCGTGGCATTATGCGCGTTGCAAGTGTTTTGGGACTTTCAGGTGGATTAATTGGCTTAGGTAAATTTTTTCCTTCTGCAAATGCAGACACCGAAGGCAAAGAGAGCAGTGATAATAAGAAAATTGTGAAGCTGGAAAGATTACCTGTAGGTGGCTCCTTTAAATTTAAGGCGAATGGAAATCCTGCCATGGTCTTTAGGACCAAAGCTGGAGTCTTTGCTTATTCACTAGTTTGTACCCATCAAGGATGTGTTGTGGATTACTCACGTGGCGCTAAGCAATTTATCTGCCCATGCCATGGAGCAGCCTTTGATCCATTTAATAATGCAAAGGTCTTGGCCGGCCCAGCACAGCGCCCACTTCCTAAGATTAAAGTCAAAATCTCTGGAGAATATGTAATTTTTGCTTAACTAATTTCTCAGGAATTTTTTAGGTTAAAAGTGCATTCTCTAGGCATGAACATTTTAAATAACTCAGTTACGAAGGTTGGCATTGGCTTTGCAGCAGGCGCAATTCTCGTGGGTGGAATTTCAAATGCAGCTCCATCGCTTACCCCAACAAGCAAAACATGCGTAAGCACTTCAACAAATGCAGTGTATTTGGCGAAAAATGGCGCTTGCCCTAATGGCCAAAAACTCACCACACTTAACGCTGACTCAATTGATGTAGCAGCTATAGCTTCAGTTGCCGGTCCAAGTGTGGTTTCAATTGCAGAGCGACTTTATAACGGCGGCGGCACGGGATCTGGTTGGATCTATAAATCTAACGCTGCTAATAGTTGGATTGTCACTAATAATCACGTAGTAGAAGATTTTGCTAACTCTCAAGGCGGCACACTTACAGTCGAATTAAATAACGGCGATCAATTCAATGCTTCTATTGTGGGTCGTGACAGCAATTACGATTTAGCAGTTATCAAAATTTCCAAAGGCAATTTGCCAGAACTCACACTTGGCGATTCCAATAAATTAGTCGTTGGCCAACCTGTAGTAGCTATAGGTTCACCTCTAGGGCTCTCATCCACAGTTACAAGTGGAATCATCTCTGCTTTAAATCGTCCAGTCACAACTGGAGCAACAGGTCAAGAGAGTTATGTAAATGCCATTCAAACAGATGCTGCAATTAATCCTGGAAACTCTGGTGGTGCGCTGTTAGATGGCAGTGGAAGAATTATTGGAATTAATTCTGCGATTGCCACGCTCTCCAGCGGAACATCTGGATCGATTGGACTTGGTTTTTCAATTCCAATATCTGAAGCTAAACGTTTAATTGATGAATTAATAACAACTGGTAAATCAACTAGGCCGGTATTAGGAATTTACTTCGACACCACTTACACAGGTGTCGGTGCAAAAATTGGAAAGTTAAGTGCTGGTGAAGGTGCGGAGAAAGCTGGTATTCCAGTTGGCGCTGTTATTAAATCAATCGATAACGTACGCATTACAGATGAGGTCGCAGCAATTGTGAAAATTCGTTCATATGCACCGGGCACTACTGTTTCAGTGGTTGTAGAGATGCCGACAGGCGGAACTAAGACCTTTACTGTAAAGCTTGGCTCAGCGCCCAGCAGTTAATTAGCAGTTAATTTCCGCGAATAAGCGCCGTACTTTTAATTGGATACAATTAAGGCATGGCGCTATTTCGTTTACATATCACGCTTCCTGATCGCCCTGGTTCGTTAGGGGCGGTCGCCTCTGCCATAGGTTTTGCCGGCGGAGATATTCGTGGTTTAGTGGTAGTCAAAAGTGAAGCCGGAAAAGGTTATGACGATATTACCGTTGCAGTGCCGGGCAATAATCCAGAAGATTTGGTGCAAGTTTTAAATGCAATTGGTGGCGTTGAAGTTATCTCTGTAATTCCAGTTGTTTAGTAGATTATTTACATTTAGTTTAAAGTATTTGCGCACCATCAGATGGTAGCGATTGAAAAAATCTTGGCGCTTTAAATCCTTGCTCTATGAACGCTTTGGTAACTGCCTGTTTACTTTTCTCGATTTCAGCGCGATGAATAAGTGCAATAGCGCTTCCGCCAAAACCGCCACCTACCATTCGTGCGCCTAATGCGCCTACCGAAATTGCCGCATCTACTGCGGTATCTAATTCAGGGCAGGAGACGTTGTAATCATCTCTAAGCGAGGCGTGAGATTTATTCAACAATTGACCAACGACTACAAAATTTTTATTTTCTAACGCATTTACACACTCTAATACTCTAGAAATTTCAGTTACCGCATGTCGAGCACGTCTATATTCAACTTCTGAAAGCTTGTTCTTATCTGTTTCGAGCTCAGTAATAGTTAACTCGCGCATAGTTTTACCTAGTTTGCTGGCCGCCGATTCACATGCAGCGCGTCGCTCTGCATAACCGCCATCGACTAATGAATGGTGAGCTTGAGTATCGATTATTAATAATTCTAAATCAGATGCAGCCAAATCCATCGGCACTAATTTTGTACTCAAATCTCGACAATCCAACAAAAGTGCGTGACCTGCTCTGCCCATTAAGGAAATTGATTGATCCATGATTCCGCACGGAACTCCCACAAATTCATTTTCTGCCCGCTGCGTTAAGCGCGCTAAATCCTTTAAATCATGCCCTAAATTAAATAAAGAATTGAGCGCAGTTGCAGTACTGCACTCCAAAGCTGCAGACGAAGAGAGACCAGCCCCTAAAGGAACTTTGCCATCAACAAAAATATCTAAACCTGTAGAGATACCAAGCACCCAAATAACGCCCAACGGGTATCGTTCCCATTTTCCTGCGTTGCCAGGCTTTAATTCATCAATGGAAGTTTCAAAGATAGCAGATTGGCGTTGGGCAGAAGCTAGACGAATCTTTTTATCTGTACGTTTTTTGATGGAAACTGTAGTGCGGTTTGAAATTGCAAAAGGGAGTACATATCCGTCAGAGTAATCAATATGTTCTCCGATTAAATTTACACGCCCTGGAGCTGCACTAACTACATCTGGTTGGTTGCCAAATACATCTTGAAAACTCATTTTATTGAATTCCAAGTATCTAATACCATCTGATCAATTCCATTGGTTGGTTGCCAATTTAAGTAGCTTTTAGCCTTACTAATGTCAGCAATCAAAATTGCGGGGTCACCAGCGCGACGCTGACTTGCGATAGCAGGAATTTTATGACCCAAAGCTTTCTCAGCAGCCGCAATTACTTGTTTTACCGAATATCCATCACCCGAACCTAAATTTATGATTTCATGTTTTCCTGTTGGTAAGTTTTCTAGCGCTTTAATATGGGCTTCAATCAAATCAACAACATGAATGTAATCGCGGATACAAGTACCATCTTCAGTCGGCCAATCAGTTCCAAATATTTTTACAGGTGCAGATTCTGTAGCTTTTAGAATGTTAGGTATCAAGTGAGTCTCAGGATTGTGGCGTTCCGCTAACCAGCCACTCTTACTCTTAAGCGCACCTGCAACATTAAAATATCTAAGTGAGATAGCGGAAAAGCCAGCAACGGCGACCATACGATCAATCTCTAATTTAGTTGCACCATAAGGGTTTTTTGGTGCTGGTTCATCGCTCTCAGATATTGGTATGCGTTTTGGCTCGCCATATGTTGCGGCAGTAGAGGAGAGCACAATCTTATTGATGCCTTTTGCTTTCATCTTTTCAAAAAGGGCCTTAGAACCACCAACATTTACTTGTTGATAAAGATCTGGTTTTTCTACTGATTCACCAACTAGAGATTTTGCGGCAAAGTGCATTACTGCATCACAGCCATCAAGTGCATGTTCTAAATCTGCATCCGAGAGCAAACTACCTTTGACGAATTTTGCTTCAGCCGGCACGCAATCTTCGTGTCCAGTACTTAAATCATCTAGAACTGTGACTTGGTAACCAGCATCTAGAAGCATTGCTACCGCAGTTGCACCAATATAACCTGCACCACCGGTAACTAAGATTCTCAAAGTTTGACCTCACGCAGTTGCGCAGCAGATTGTTCTGGGGTTACATCCATAATAAATGCACCCATTGCAGATTCAGATCCTGCCAAATATTTCAATTTACCTGGCGCACGGCGTACAGAAGTAATTTGCCAATGTAAACGAAGTAAATCTCTTCCTTCGCGAACCGGCGCTTGATGCCATGCAGCAATATATGCCATCGAAATTCCAAACACTCCATCGAGTCGTTTCATGACCTCGAGAGCTATTGGTGGATATGAATCGCATTGTTCGGGCGATAGTTCAGTTAGATCAGCTACTGGATGTAATGGTGCAATGTGAATTTCAAAAGGATATCTAGCAGCGTAAGGAACATACGCCACCCAATGTTTGTTTTGAGCAACAATTCTTACTTTGTCTGCTAATTCGCGTTTTAAAATTTCATCAAAAAGAATTTTGCCAAATTCAGTTTTATATTTTCTTGCAGATTCCAACATTTTTTCAACACGTGGAGGCAAGTATGAATATGCATAAATTTGGCCATGTGGATGGTGCAGAGTTACACCAATCTCTTCACCTCTATTTTCAAATGGTGCGATGTGGCGTATATATGGTGCTTTTGAAAGTTCGTCCGTACGGTCGCGCCATGCTTCAAGCAAGGTACGAACTTGTATTTCTGAAAGATCAGCAAAAGATTGGCCATGATCAGAGTTAAATACGATGACTTCACATTTACCAATGGCTTTACCCATATCTGTTTCAGGCCCAGCGTAATCTGGTAGGGCATTATCACCATTTGGTGGTCTAAGTGATGGTGATTTGTTGTCGAATACCACAACTTCATAATTAGTCTCTGGTATTTCGGTTAATAAATCTTCGCTTGTAGTTGGACAAAGTGGGCAGAGTTCTTTAGGCGGCAAAAAGATTCGATTTTGACGATGCGCAGAAATCGCAATCCACTCATTAACTAATGGATCAAGACGCAACTCTCCAATACCAGGTTGCGCTTCCTTTGGTCTTTTATCAATTGCTGTTCGAGGAGTGGGCTTACTGTCGTAATACCTAATTGTGCGACCATCCGCCATTTCACGGTCAGTGCGAATTACGCCGCGCAGTTCCATAGTTGGTTATCTTAGTGCTTCATTCATGCAAGGTCATATGTACGCGTAATTGCCTCACGCCATTTCTGATAGCCATTGGCTCGCCAATTTGCATCGCTCTTGCAACTCCATGTTGATTCGCGCTGCCAAATTTTCTTAATTTCTGAAGTGTTCTTCCAAACGCCTACCGCTAGACCTGCGGCAAATGCAGCTCCAAGAGCAGTGGTTTCAGTAATAACTGGTTTTACGATATCAATTGCCATAATGTCAGATTGCAATTGCATACAGAGCTTATTGTTTGTAATTCCACCATCAACGCGCATTTCAGTTAATTTAATGCCAGAGTCAGCTTCCATGGCATCCATTACTTCCTTGGTCTGATAACAAATTGCTTCAAGAGCTGCCCGCGCAATATGCGCTTTAGTATTTGCACGAGTTAAGCCCACAATTACGCCTCGAGCATCACTTCTCCAATAAGGCGCAAATAATCCTGAAAATGCAGGAACAAAATAAACTCCGCCATTATCAGGTACTGATGCTGCCAAAATTTCTACTTCAGCTGCCGAATTAATGATTCCTAATTGATCCCTAAGCCATTGAATTGCCGATCCAGTTACAGCTACCGATCCTTCTAGTGCATATTGGACCGGAGCATTACCTAATTTAAATAGGACCGTGGAAATCAATCCATGTTTAGATCGAACCAATTCAGCTCCAGTACTCGTAAGTGCAAAGTTGCCAGTACCGTAAGTTGTTTTAGATTCACCTTTTTCAAAGCAAGTTTGTCCGACCATAGCTGCCTGCTGGTCGCCAAGGATTCCCGCCACCGGCGTACCATTTTTAGTTTTGCCATAAATCTCAGAAGAAGATTTAATTTCAGGTAACCATTCGCGTTTTATTCCAAAGATGTTAAGTAGTTCGTCATCCCAATCTAGAGTCTCCAAATTCATTAACTGAGTACGCGATGCATTTGAAACGTCCGTGGCAAAGACTCCGGTCAATTTAAAGAGTAACCAAGCATCAATTGTGCCAAAGGCTAAATTTGATAAATCTGAAGTATCAGTTACTTTATTTTTTAAGAGCCAGACCATCTTGCTGGCAGAGAAATATGGAGCAATTGGCGTGCCAGTTTTTGCCGTGATTACAGCTTTAGTTTCTGAAGTAAATTGATTTAAATATTCAGCTGTACGAGTATCTTGCCAAACAATGGCATTGGCGATTGGTTTGCCTGTTGCTCGATCCCAGCAAACTGTGGTCTCTCTTTGATTGGTGATACCGATGGCAGCTAATTGACTTTCATTAATCTCCGCTTTAGAAATCGCACCTGAAATTACCTTTAATGTGTTTTCCCAAATTTCATCTGCATCATGTTCTACCCAACCTGCTTGGGGGAGTATCTGTTGATGCTCAATTTGATGTTGACTAATAATCTGGCCGAGCTCATTAAAAATGATGAATCTCGTGCTAGTGGTTCCTTGATCTAAAGCGCCGATGTAAATCACATGGGAACTTTACTTAACTACCATTAGCATTGGCCAATAATGTTTGATTCCAGCCTAAATCCAGAGCAGCGAGCCGATGATCTTGCCCGCCTAGCCAAAGAACATTTTGATGTGTTGGTAATTGGTGGCGGCATTAATGGAGTTGGTGTTGCACTTGATGCAGTGACCCGTGGCTTAAACGTAGCCTTAGTGGAATCCGCTGATTTTGCATCTGGTACTTCAAGTCGATCCAGCAAATTAATTCATGGCGGACTTAGATACTTAGAGCAATACGATTTTAAATTGGTGCGTGAAGCGCTACATGAAAGAGAGCTACTGGTTTCATCTTTAGCGCCACATTTAGTCAAACCAGTTGCGTTTCTTTATCCATTGCAAGAGAAGGTAAAAGAACGTACTTATGTAGGCGCAGGCTTGGCACTTTACGATGCCTTAAGAGGTTTTAAGCGAGCATTACCAGGTCATAAACATCTTTCTCAGAAAACAATCACTGAAATTGCTCCAAGTTTACGCACCGATGTAATAACTGGAGCAATTAGATATTTTGATGCACAAGTTGACGATGCTCGTCACACAATGATGATTGCGCGAACTGCGAAAAGACATGGCGCCGCGATAGTCACCAGAGCGCAAGTTGAATCACTTACCAAAAAAGGCAAACGGGTCACTGGTGCCATAATTACAGATTTAAATAGCAAGAAGAAGCTAACCGTAAAAGCTTCTACAGTAATTATGTGCGCTGGTGTTTGGAGCGATGATCTACATAAGAAATTCGGCATCGAACCAGGTTATGAAGTCAAGATGAGCAAAGGTGTTCATATCACCGTGCCGGGAGATGCAATAAAGGCTGATGAAGGCGTAATTATTAAGACTGCAGTATCAGTGCTCTTTATTATCCCTTGGAAAGATCAATGGATGATTGGAACTACAGATACTGAATACCTAGGTGATCCAAATGAGCCATTGGCCGATCGCTCGGATGTTCAGTACATAATTGATCAGGCGAATCGCGTACTTTCACCGCGAATTAATATTGACCAAGTAATTGGCGTTTTTGCTGGTTTAAGGCCGTTAGTAGCTAATAAAAAAGCTACAGATACCACCAAAATTTCTCGCGAACATACAGTGGATCGTCCAGTGCCAGGCTTTGTAAGTCTCGCTGGTGGTAAGTACACAACTTATCGTGTGATGGCAAAGGATGCAGTAGATATGGCATCCAACGACATAACAAGACTTATCAGCGAGAGTATTACTGCCAAACTTCCAATTATTGGTGCAGATGGATATTTTGCTCTAGCTCAGCAAGTTGAATCACTTGCACTGCAATATAGTTTGAAGCAAGAAACAATTACGCATTTACTTGATAGATATGGTGCGGATATAAGTGAAATCCTGACATTGATCGAAGAAGATAGAAAATTAGCATCTCCAATTTCTAAAAATTTGCCTTACCTAAAAGCCGAACTGGTTTACGCAGTAGTTTCAGAAGGAGCACAATCTATTTCAGACGTGCTCGAACGCCGCACCCGAATTTGGTTTGAAGCACCAAAATTTGGTACTGAATTAGTAACTGCAACTGCTGACTTAATTGCTCCTTATTTGGGTTGGAAAGCAGTTCAAAAGAAAGCTTCGATTAAAGATTATCTTGAAAAAGTAGCAAGTGCAGAAGCAGCCGCTGCGCAATTTGCTAATTAATTATTTGGCCCCGACAGGCATCTGCTGGAACTTTAGTTGAAGTACCAGGTTTAGCACTTGGAGAAACGGTAGGGGTTGGCTTAGCACCCTCAACCATGATTATTTGAATCGGAATTATCGCTTTTGCGTGAGTCCCAGATTGATCTATAAATTGTAAAGATGCGTCCCATATTCCGACCGGTATTCCCTTCACGTTCAAGGCAAACGAACCGCTCTTTGCGCGCACCACGTTTTGCTCCAAAATAATTGATTTATCGGGAAGTATCAATTTCACAGTACCCGTCACGACTGGTAGCAAGCTTGGCCGAAGTACATTTAGATTAAATATCGCTGGTTTATCACTAGTTGAATATGAAGTCGAAAGTAATTGCATCGAAGTTGGCTCATTGACAGGCATCATGTCTGCGACTTGAGGTACCCAGATTCCTTTTGTTAATTCAAGAAATGAATTAACGTCTCCACGATAAACATTTAAATCAACTCGGCCACTTGGTACTCCATATTTTTTGCCAATGCCACATGATGAATATTGCCAAATTACCCATTCTGAAGCGCAGTTTGCAGTAGTCCAAGAGTGCACATAACATCCACTAATTTTCTGTCCAGGTTGTCCGAGTGGATCAAATGGACTTATTCCGTAATGTGCTTGCCACAATGGATAGTTTCTCAATTCATTGTTTCTAATCATGGCATTTTCTAAGAATTGCGAATACGAATAAAGCATTGGCGTGCGACCAGTTGCAGCTTTTACAGTTGACAGCCATGTTGTGGCAAAGAGTGTCACTAGTTTCTTTGAAGTGTACTTGATGCACCTGGTACCACTGTA
The DNA here is from genome assembly GCA_964471265.1 of uncultured Actinomycetes bacterium. Classification (GTDB taxonomy): domain Bacteria; phylum Actinomycetota; class Actinomycetes; order Nanopelagicales; family Nanopelagicaceae; genus ZLKRG08. The sequence goes on from CAYYFI010000011.1 coordinate 9,577, forward strand.
TTGAATACAGTTATTTTCAATATCGAGAGCATAGGGAAGCGACCGTTCGTTATAACCGCCAACGGAGGCCAATCTCCAAATGGCTTTCTGAGCTTGAGTTTGTGCTTCAGTTATAACAGTTGCTTCATCAGTGGAATTTGGTAAATAGGCATAGTGATAAAAACCAGTGAAAATCCCAGCGGCTTGGGCCCCATCCATATCTATAGATAGCCATTTGCGCGCATCAATATCAGATTTATCTTTTCCATCTGAAGCTTTGATCATTACGAATCTGACACCAGCTTTATACATTTTTTCAAAATCTATTAACTTATCTCCAGGATGTTGCCATCTACTGATATCAACGCCATGAATTCGACCACCGGGGCCATTTAAGGAAATAAGTAAATTTGGATCAGCTTCAGTCAAAGTAGTAGCGGGATCAATAGTGAAAGTTCGTTGCTTGGAATAGATTCCATTTGCGACCGCTCTATAGGTAGCGCTGCCAGCTAATGCAGTTGAAACTACTTCAATTTTCCAAGAACCGCTGGTTTTAGTCTTTGCACCGAGCGAAGTTTTCGTCCATGCACCATTTAATTTAACTTGAATGGCAACTTTCACATTTGCTCTAGCGGGTTTCAATAGACCATTCAAAGTTACTTTTGGTTCGCCTATGGAAGGAGTTTTGGTGATATTCAAAGTAAGTGAATTTGCCCCGCTTGCAGATTCAATCCCTATTACTGCTAAAGAAAGAGAGAGCGCCAGACTTAGTAATCTTTTTACCAACGTATTTCCAACCTGGTATTCGTAATTTGCATAATAACTTCCTGGAGAACTGGTACAAATTTAGCTCGGGAATCTGAATAAGAATGTGCACCTGAGAATTTCTCTGAGTCAGAAAAGTCTAATTGCAAAATTTGATCATTTAATGAAGCCAAGCGAGCATCAAAAAAAGTCAGCCAAGCCACACGATTTCTTGCTTCAAGAGCAAAAAGTATTTCGTTCCAATGCGCCTTAAGTTCTGCTAACTCCACGAGTTAAAGATATCTTACGTACCTACCTTCTGCCGTTTATTAGCTCATAATAAGTATTTGTCAATCTAACTCTTTGATTATGCTTTCGATCGAAATCTAATCCCATCGAAATTGCAATTCTAGCGAGCATTTGCTCCACAGACTTTTCTGAAACAAATCTCATTTTCGCAATTTCAGAATTTGCATTACCTTCAGCCATTAATCTGAAGGTTTCAATCTGAACTTCCGATAACTCATCATGAATATTGAGCTTTGTTTCACATTTCACCAGACTTACAGATCTAATAATCGCGTCTTTTAAGTTATCCAAATCGCTATGTTTTGCAAGTCTAGCAATCACGATACCAATTGGTAAGGTTTTCAAATCTATCCCAAGCAGCCGAATATCTTCAGTTTTGCAGGTCAGCACTAATCCAAGTTCTGGATATTTAATTCTCAGAATATTTGCCAAATTTATGGCTTTAATATGGCCATAATCTATATTCAACACAATAACTTCCGGATTATGTTGAAATATAAATTTCAATGCCACAGATTCATTATCAGTTTCGCCAATAATGTCGAGTCCTTGCATTGATAATGAAAGCGATAATGTGATGTTGGTAAATCCATCTTCACCAAAAATAAATACCTTTTTTGTCACAGTAGAATTATCAGCTTTGGTACTAGAACTTGTAGATGGGGCTATCCCTACTTAGTTAATTTACTTACCTCTAAAGATATGCGGTCAATCACATTACTTAAATTTAATGGGCCTTTGGAGGAATGAGCAGCAGCTCTTGCATGCACAAATGATGCAGTGGCACCAATTTCGATTAAATTTTCATGATTTAGCTCTTTATGATTTAAAGCCAAGAGTGCGCCTAAGATGCCGGCCAGCACATCGCCAGTTCCAGCAGTGGCCAGCCAAGTTGTAGCACTAGGAAGTTGAATCATCCGATTTTTGTTGGCAACCAAAGTTTTGTTGCCTTTCAGTAAAACAGTAACAGAGAATTTTTCGGCAGCAGCTTGGGCATAAAATATAGGATTTGATTCAATATCTGCTGCGGAAATATTTAACAGCTGGGCAAGTTCACCAATGTGTGGAGTGATAATCGTGGGAGATTTGCTGGTGCCAGTTAAGTAGAGTGCACCAGCATCAAGTACTTTTGGTTTATCTGCGCGGTTAGCCATTTCCATCGTAATTTTTCTAAAAAGTGATTTTTTGTCAGGAATGCCACTGCCTAATAAATAAGCGTCAACATTGCCGGTTTGGATCACTACTTCGGGGCGATTTTGAATGACCGCTTTTTTAATTTGATCAGGTCCGAAATACCTAACCATCCCAATTCCAACCGAGAGTGCCGCAGAAGTGGTTAAGAGCGCTGCTCCTGGATATTGTTTTGAGCCGGTGACACAACCTAAAACGCCTCTACGGTACTTATGATCATCTTTCTTGGGACGTGGTAAATATTTTGCACATTTTGCCGCATTCCAACTTTCCAATTTCATTTAAAAATCATAATCACATTCATAGATTGATGATGTTCGCTTGAAGCATCATATACGTGAACTTTATCCATATGCATTAGGTTCATTTTTTTCGTGAGGATTTTGTCTAGAAAACTATGTTCGTGAAAATACTTTTCATTAACTGCGACTACAAAGTAGCCACCCTTTTTTACCAATGGAATCAAGTTATCTAGTACTTCAATACCCAAATGCCCGTGTGTAAAAGTACCGATTGTAACTAGCGCATCATATGGTGCATCCGAATTTGCAACGGGCAGATTTAAATCCTGTTCAATTAAATTTCGATATACCCCTTTCTTTGCAGCTTCCGCTAACATTTCAGGGGAGATATCGATTCCATCTATCAAGATTTCGGGGCGAAGTTCTTTTAAATATTTCCCAACTAAACCGGTACCTGTTCCAATATCAATTACCTTCTTAATTTCAGGTAAATTATTGTGAAAGATTTCTGCAATGACCTGAGGATGTTTATAACCCTGTTTGTCTACAAAATCTGACTCATATGTCGCAGCCCATTTGGCATAAAGTTTTTTGTTATCTTCAGGTGTTTTTAATGAATAAGCGTCATTTAATCCAATTTCCATAGCTAACTCTTTACTTTGATGCCAGCGGGATCATAGAGCGGGGTAGCGGATATCTGGCCACTAATCCATTTGCCAAAGAATTCAACTTCTAAGTTGGTGCCGGGAACAGCATGTTCGGTAGGAAGGTAGGCATAACCAATAGCTTTGCCGATGCTGTAACCCTGACCGCCGGATTTAATGCGACCTATTACCTCTTGGCCGACGCGAATTGGTTCACTTCCAATTGGCACTTGGCGAATATCATCAAAAGTTATTGCAACTAATTTACGTTTAGGCTTATTTAGATTCTGTAGCGCTTTGTGACCATAAAAGTTATTTTTCTTTTTAGAGATCGCAAAACTCAGACCAGCTTCATAAGGATTATTTTCCGTATTGATCTCGCCGCCCCAAGCCAAATATCCTTTTTCAAGTCTGAGTGATTCAATTGCGCGATAACCACATGGGAATGCGCCTGCTTTGTAAAGAGATTCCCAAATTCCTAACGCCTTTTCAACTGGTATGTAAAGTTCCCAGCCAAGTTCTCCAACATAGGTAATTCGCGTGGCTCGAACTTTCACGCTATTTATCTCAATCTCTTTTGAACTCATAAATGGAAATGCTGTATTACTTAGATCTGAAGTAGTCAAACTTTGGAGAATATCTCTTGACTTTGGCCCCCAAATTCCGAAAATTGCCAAAGTCTCTGTAATGTCTTCGATTGCAACATCTGAGTAATTGTTTTCACGACGAAGTTTCTTTAACCAGCCAGCATCATGATGGGCAAATGCGGTTCCAGTAATAATAAGGAACTTTTCATCTGCAATTTGAGTTACGGTGAAATCGCTTTCAATACCACCTTTGGTATTTAATGCTTGCGTATAAACAGCTCGCCCAACACCTCTAACCACATCATTTGCACAAACTAATTCTAAAAATTCACCAGCTCTTTTTCCGCTTACTTCTAATTTAGCGAAGCTAGATTCATCGAAAATTCCAGCTGATTCTCTAGTGGCTTTATGTTCCAGTTGCACTGCATTTGACCAGTTTTTCCCCGCCCAGGCATATGGTTTAAGTTCATCGCTGCCAATGTGGTTGCTATAGAAATTAACTCTTTCCCAGGCAGATTTTTCGCCAAAAACTGCTTTATTTTCTTGATGCCAAGCATAGGCAGGTGATTTTTTATATGGTCGACAAGTTTGACGTTCTTCGAGCGGGTAATGAATGTCGTAATACTGTTCGTAATTTTCCTGAATTCGATCTAGAGTAAAAGCTGGTGATTGATACGCAGGACCAAAGCGACGAATATCCATATGCCACAGGTCCATCGGTGGTTCATTTCCAACAATCCACTCCGCCATAACTTTGCCAATTCCACCGGCACCTGCAATTCCATGTGCGCAATAACCAGCAGCAACATAGAAACCACCGACTTCGGTTTCGCCTAAACAGAATTCGTTATCCGGCGTGAAAGCTTCTGGGCCATTTATAAAGGATTTAATACCAAGTTCGGCCATCTTTGGAATTCTAAATTGTGAATTAGTGGCAATTTCTTCAAATCGATCCCAATCCTCTGGCAAAAGCATGTTGTTGAAGTTCTTCGGTATTTCATCTAAAGATTCGCGACTTGTCTTCCAAGGTTTTGAATTTCTTTCATAACCTCCCATTAATAAACCTTGAACTTCCTGCCGGAAATAAATCAAATTATCAGGATCACGAAGCGAAGCCATTACTGGCGCTGCCGGATCCATAAAATTCTCAGTGATCAAGTACTGGTGGCTCATTGGAACAATAGGAATACGTACATCTACTAAACGTCCAATTTCTGCAGCGTAGATACCACCACAATTGACCACAATTTCACATTCAATGTTTCCTTTATCAGTATCTACAGAAGTTACTCGGCCGTCTTTGGTATTTATAGCAAGCACTCTAGTAAATGTATGAATTTGAATTCCTGCCTTACGTGCACCTGCAGCCATAGATAAAGCAAGTTGAGAAGGATCAACTTGTCCATCAGTTGTCATAATGCAGGCACCGACCACACCTTCCAGATTTATATAAGGAATGCGCTCCTGAACTTCTTTAGGTGTTATTTCATGCAAATCTAAGCCAAAAGTTTTAGCCCAACCAATTTGACGACGAATCTCTTCCATTCTCTCTGGAGTCGAAGCAATTTTGATACTTCCACATTCAACCCATGAAGGAGGAGTATCCGAGTTTTGCAACTCACGATAAAGATTTGCTGAATGCATGTTCATTCTGGTGAGAGTTGGGTCCGCACGTAATTGACCGACCATACCGGCAGAGTGAAAAGTAGAACCACTAGTTAAATCATTTCGATCAACTAATACCACGTCAGTTTCGCCAAGTTGGGCCAAGTGATAAGCAACTGAGGTACCGCCAACTCCACCACCAATAATGACTATCTTGGCGCGCGTTGGCATCTGTTCCTGCGACATGCAAGAAAGGTAGCATCCGCAGATGGCCATGTCAGCAGCTGAGCTAGAAAAAGAGTTTGGGTCAACCCTTGATCATTCGTCTTATCTGCTTGGTCGCAAGAATTTAATTGAATTATCCGGTGGGTTGACCAATCGAAATATTAAAGTAGAAACCGATCACGGAGATTTTGTGGCTCGCATCTCAAGCAATGAATCTGCACTGCTTTCGATAGATAGAAATAATGAGTTTCATAACTCTAAAGCGGCATCAGATGCACAAATAGGTGCACCCGTTTTTGATTACAAAGCCGAATTTGGGTTACTTGTCATTGGTTATATAAATGGCAAAACTTATGATGGATTAGATGTGGCAAATAACGCCAATCGAATTGCGCAGAGTGTAAAACAATTACACACTGCCAAACCATTTTTACTTGACTTTGATATGTTCAAAATCCAAGCAAAATATTTGGATATCGTAACTCAAAGAGGATTTAGATTACCGGAAAAATATTTAGAATTTTCAAAGGCAAAAGCTGATCTTCAGGCTGCACTTGCAGCAACTGACACTGGCAAAGTGCCATGTAATAATGATTTGTTGCCAGCTAACTTCATAGATGATGGTGAGAAAATCTGGTTAATTGATTACGAATACTCTGGAAATAATGATCCCTGCTTTGAATTAGGAAACATTTGGTCGGAATCAGGACAAGAGATTTCGGTGCTACATGAGTTAATTAGTAGCTATTACGGAAGTTATCGCCAAGACAAAATTGCTAGAGCTTGGCTCTTTGCAAGTCTTGCCAAGTATGGCTGGACTCTTTGGGCTTCAATCCAAGATTCAATCTCAGATATAGATTTTGATTTTTGGGAGTGGGGCATGCAGAAGTATGATGATGTAAAAAGAGATTTTGGATCCAAAGAGTTCTACGAATTAATCAACCAACTCTAAAATTAGACCCGCCACGTCATGTGGTTCTAAATCTTTTGGCCAATCAGGATGTTCGCGATTTACCCCATGTGCAATTACAAAGGAAGCACGTTCCTGTTGGGAATCTCCGCCATGGCCACCTTCATCTCTATGTCCATGATCTGTGACCACAACAAGTAACCATTCCTCTTCACGAGCAAGAATGGCTTCATGAAGAGCTTTTAAATATCCATCGATTCTCTCAACGGCATCAAAATATGGTGAATTGATTGAGCCATGGCGATGGCCAGCTTCATCCACACCACAGAAATAAACAAAATTTAAGTCAGGACCGATTTCTTTTAATGTACTCATTGCATGATCGAAAACTTCTTTATCTACCAGCAGATATCCTAATTTTTCGCCATCTTTATGAAATCTAATATGACCATTATCTGCAATAACTGGTCCAACATCATTTATAGCAATTAGTGGCGGCCATCCGGCCGCAGCATAAGTTGTTAAAGAACTATTTATGCTTCGTGCGATTGATAGAAAATCTGGTGTTGCTTTTAAATTATGGTTGTTAAAACTGTTATCAATTACATTGTGTATTTCTTTGCGCTTACCAGTTAACAAAGTGCTCCAACTTGGTCCAGAAACTGTAGGTAAATCCACCAGAGTGTCGACAAAGAAGGAACTATCTCTTAGATATTTCAGATGAGGCGCGCGGCCTGAATCTATGGCGCGATGAAGTATCAAGCCATCAATTCCAACTAAAAGCACTTTGAGGCGAGTTTCCATATAACGACTTTACCTAATCACTCTAGACTTTGGGTATGAAGAGACATCCAGGCACGGTACTAGGAATATTCTTAATGCTTACAGGTGTTGGTCATTTCATAATACCTAAAACATTGGATTTAATTGTGCCGGAATTCTTACCCGGAGATCCAAGATTTTGGACATATATAAGCGGGGTAGCAGAAATTATTATTGGATTAATGCTGGTAAGTAACAGCTCCAAAATAATCTTAGGAAAAACAGTTAAATTATGGGGTGCTCTGTTATCACTAGCTTTATTCTTAACGGTATATACGGCAAATATAAAAATGGCTATTGACTGGGCTGATAGAGAAATGCCAGATCCGCTAATTGCTTATGGAAGATTGCTATTACAATTTCCACTTTTTTATTGGTCATGGTCTGTAATTAAAAAGTTTAGGCAAAAAGGTTAATTTGTGTATCGAAAAACTCTAATAGCTATATTTAGCTTTTTTATTTTAATTACCAATTCGTTACCCGCAATTGCCCATCAGCCAGTTATTTTATTAAACACTGATACCACTCCCGCAAAAGGTCCACTTCTGTTAGATGGCACAGTCTCATTTGCAGTGCGTGCAACATTTACAAAGTCCGGCGAAAAACGAGCTTTTAGGGCTGCTTTTAAAGAAGGCGATACCTTAACTTTGCAATATTTGATCCTCGATAAAAAGCCAGAGAATTCTTTAAAGGTTTCCCAACTCCCACAAGTTTCATTAATTTCTCCTAAAGGTAAAGTAACGCTTTTAAAAATTAATGAACGCACAAACTTCTATGAACCATTTAGTAAGAGTAATTATTTATTTCTCTCGAGATACCAAGCTACGGCAGATTCGGGAATTTACGGAATATCTATTACATCGAAAAGTCGCGCGATGGTAACTATTGCTATCGGAGATAGAGAGGTAACTGGGGAAGTAATTCGAGGGACCATAACTCCCACACCTTCTTCCACGCCTTCTTCCACGCCATCTTCCACGCCATCACCAACTGCATCTCAATCAACTATTACCTCCCCTACACCCACCACATCTCCATCAAAATCTGGTTACACAATGGATCAGGTTAAAGCTAACAATGGTGCATCAAGTTGCTGGTCTGTAATTGATGGAGATGTTTATGACTTAACAAAATGGATTTCATCTCATCCTGGCGGTGCTGCTGCAATCAAATCCCTTTGCGGTTTGGACGGTACATCAGCCTTTAAGGCACAACATGAAGGACAGAACAATCCAATCAAAAAATTAATTACGTTTTTATTAGGTCCACTTAAAAAATAACAATCTTAAACATGCGATTTCGTGCAGTGAGGAGGGTGGGGCTCGAACCCACGACGACCGGATTATGAGTCCGGGGCTCTAACCGACTGAGCTACCCCCTCGTGCTTGGCCAACTTTACACTGCAATTAATAAGTTAAATTAATTGCCTTTCCAATTGGCCATTTCCGCCTTCAGAGAATCAAGTCCCATTGGGCCGATTTTTAAAGCGTAATTGTGGAATTTCTTAATTTCAAAATCATGTCCCAATCTTTGTTTGGCAGATTCACGGATTTCCATCCAATAACGTTCGCCAACTTTGTAAGAAATTGCTTGGCCTGGCCAACCTAAATATCTTTCAATCTCACTCTTTGCGAAATCTGGTGCCACCATTGCATTATTAACTAACAATTCATAACCTGATTGTGCATTCCAAACTTTTCCAGATGGATCTTTATAACCACAGTGCATTCCAATATCAACAACTACACGAGCAGCTCGCAAACCTTGTCCTGCCAAATAACCAAGCTCCAAAGATGGTTCGTCAAAAGCGCCAAGTTCATCCATGAATCGTTCTGCATAAAGAGCCCAACCTTCTCCATAACCTGAAATCCAAGCATTGGTTCTTTGGAATCTAGAGAGTCGATCTTTTTCTAAGGCAGCTGTAGCAAATTGCAAGTGATGACCTGGAACTGCTTCGTGATACCAAGTTGAGGCAATGTGCCAGAAATTAAAACGCTTATGTCCAAGCGTTGGATACCAAGTTGTTCCAGGTCGAGATAAGTCTTCTGTAGGTGGAATGTAATAAGGAGCTGCAGCTGAACCTTCTGGTGCGATGCGCGCATCGCAGAAAGCGATTCGCTCATCAATATCAAAATACTTTCCATTTAAGTATTTAACAGCTTCCTCTGTAAAAGAGAGTAATTTTTTGACTAATGCTTCTTCGCCATCTATCCGATGCAATTCAGCATTTTCGCAAATATCAGCAACATCTTTTAATGATTTGCCCGATAACCCAAGTTTGGCTGCCGCTTTGTGCATTCGATCATTGATTCTTGCTAAATCTTCTAGGCCCCATTCATAGGTTTTCCTTAAATCTAAATCCGCGCCGGTAAAAAAAGCAGCCCATGGTTTATAACGCGCTTCACCTACTGCATCTTCTTCAGCTGATCTTGGCGCATGAACATCGCGGAGCCACTGACTCATTTGGCCAGATGCAGATGCTGCGTTTTTCGCTGCGGAATGTAAATCAGGATATTTGTTAAATGGGTCCAATTTCTGAGCCATTTTTTCCCAGCCACCATTAGCGTAGGTTTTTAATTGATCAGCAACGACTATTACCTGGCGTCGTGCAGTCTTATGACCAAGAGCATCCATCTCTTGAATAGTGCTTTTCCAACCATCTAATGCTTTACCTACTAAATTAAGTCGAGCCGTGATATTTCCCATCGCTTTATCGCCTTCAGTTGGCATGATGGTAAAAATTTGTCTGATTTCAGAGGCTGGATTAACAATTGGGGAGTAAGTAATAAAACTTTCTTTAGAGTCGTGAATTCTTAGTCGCGCTTCAGTGCGTTCAATTAATACCGCTTGTGAAATTCGATCTATTTCATCTATAGCTGTTAACGCCTTTGCTTGTTTTATAGATTCACGTTGGAAATTAGCAATTTTCTCAGATTCTTCAATTGTAAATGTGTCTAATTGATCATCAAAACCTTTAATGCCTAATCCAGTGGCTTCCATTGGAGACATTCGAGCAATCTTATCTACAAACGAATCTGCTAATTCAAAGAGTGGTGAGCGATGTTCAGACATTTAAGATCCTTTTTTGGTGAGCAATTTGTCTATACCTAGAAAGAGCAATGACAAAACGTATCCTGCAACGTAGATCATTACTAGGGTTGTGCCTACAGAAATATAGCCATACTTGATTACATCGAAAAATCCATAAGGATACCGTTCAATAAATAGTCCTCGGATAAAGGTATAAGCCAAATATGCCGTTGGAATTATGAAAACTTTAATAGTCATCGAAAAGTTAAACCACTTGCGTGGTCCTATAAGCAACCAAACCAACAAAGTGATAATTGGCGTGATGTAGTGTTGAAATGCGTTGGTATAAATATTCCAACTCTCTGGGTGTGCAGTCGGAGCAATTAATATGTGATACAAGATTCCAGTCATTAAGATCATCAAAAGCGAAGTATTACGTAATAAGATGAAGCGTTTATCTGCTCTTTTAGGATTCAAATAAAGCACTGTAATTGTGAATGCCACTAGTGCATTACTCCAGATAGTGAAATAACCAGATAGATCAATTAAACGAGTTAATGCGCCAGCCATTCCTGGTTGATGTGGCCCAAATAAATGTGGATCAATTTTGCCTTCTGGTACTAAGTCGAAGGTGTTTACAATTAATGAACCACCAAATCCGAGCCAGGCACTTATTGCATTGATTCCAAAGAGCAATTTTCCATTTTTAACCATGGTTAATGTTAAGGTTTTCAACATGCGAATTCGAGTAATAGTTACCTCGTGCCTGCTCTTAATGTTTACTCCAATAGCAAATGCAGCGCCAAACTACACATTTCCAATCTCTGGGTGCACATACACCTACACTCGATATCACCATGATTATCCAGCTACCGATATTTTGGCGAAAAAGGGTTGCAAATATTTAGCCGTCACCAGTGGGGTAGTAGACGAAATTCGAAAAACAGATACCTACAATTACAAAAAACCCACTCCTTTAACTAAAGGAGGAATTTACGTTTCAATTATTGGTGATGATGGAGTGCGCTATTACGGTTCACATTTAAAGAAAATCGCGGATGGCATTGAAGTTGGCTCGAGAGTGGAAGTTGGCACTTTATTAGGTTACGTAGGTGACACAGGAGACGCACGTGGCACCGCACCGCATGTTCATTTTGGAATTAGTTGGCCTACTACTGAAAGAGATATTTGGTGGGTTCGTCGCGGAGTAGTTTTTCCATGGAGATATTTGGATAAATGGAAAGTTGGTTTGGATAGATCACCTGCAACTGAAGTCAAAGCGCTACTGGCTAAAAGTGGTGAAATTCCTGCGATTCCTAAAAAGTAGGGCAAACTTTGCTCATGTCTATTTTGCAATGGTTATTTGAAGCCACAATTAGTTTCGGAAGTAAATCAATTGCGGTTCGCGAAATCATCGGTGGAATACTTGGTCTAACAAGCGCAGTGCTGGGAGCACGTCGTCTAGTTGCAGCTTGGCCCGTTGGAATTTTTGCTGATGCTTTACTATTCACGGTTTTTCTAGGCGCGGTCTTTTCATTTGGCGATGACTCACAACATGCAAACTTTTATGGACAAGCAAGCCGTAATTTATTATTAATTATTGTAAGTATTTATGGATGGGTGCGTTGGCATCATCATAAAAAGTTAGGCAAAAATGTTCCGGCAGTTGTGCCACGCTGGACTACCACTAAAGAGAAGTTGTGGTTAGTTCCTGCAATCATCATCTTTTTCTTAATCTCAATGCAAATCTTTAAGAGTTTAGGAGAAAGTGGTCAGTGGCTCTTTGTAGATACTTGGATTTTTACCGGTACAGCACTTGCCACATTTGGAATGAGTCGTGGTTATGTCGAATTTTGGCTAGTTTGGATTGCAGTAGATTTAATTGGCGTGCCATTTGCGCTAAGTAATGGCTATTATCCAACCGGAATTCTTTATGCGCTTTATGTGCCATTCGTGATCTGGGGCTTTATAAATTGGCTGAAGATTTCCAAACTCGAAAAAGAATTTAGATAAATAAAAAACCTCCGAGAATTTCTTCCCGGAGGTTTTATAAGTGTTACTTTAGTTAGCTGTTACCTGATCAGCCTGAGGACCCTTAGGTCCTTGGACTACCTCGAACGATACTGACTGACCCTCATTAAGAGACTTGTAACCATTGCCCTGGATAGCTGAATAGTGAACGAATACATCCTGTCCACCACCATCTACTGCAATAAAGCCGAAGCCCTTTTCAGAGTTGAACCACTTAACTGTGCCTGTTGCCATTAAATATTTTTCCTATTTCTTTAAACTTAACGAAGCTTGGATTTGGCTTCGTTGGTCTTCCTATCTAGCTAAATTTTTAAAACTTACCTTCGAGTGTCCGACTGCGGGCAAGCCTACCTGCCGCAAGCGTAATGACCAATTGGAGAGCATTGCTAAGTGGACAAATAGCGCTCAATAGCGCGAAAATTGGCTATCGACTTCGAGCGAAATGGCTTACTGGACTGGGGAAGGTGCAGTTAAGCGCCTTGCTAGGAGTTGTTTAGTGAGTCAAGCTATTCGTGGAACTTTAGCCATCCACTCGTGCCCAATGGCACTTATTCGCCATGTCGAATGGTCGATCGAATCAATTTTAGGTCGAGTTCAAATTGAATGGCGCAATCAACCATTAGTGGCGGGAACGCAGCGCACCCAAATTGAATGGCGCAGCAATAAAGATTTATCCGCAGAGCTAGCAAGTGCGCTAAAGAGCTGGCACTACCTGAGATTTGAAATCACATTTGCATCACAATTCTTTCGACATACACCAGAGTTAACTTTGCATAGAGCTCAAATTGATGAAATCGGAAATATTCAATTATCTGAGAATCAAGTGAGATTGGCATTAAGCAAGAGCGACGATGAGCTACGAGACTTACTTAATGTGGCGCTTGGAACAGAGTGGGATGTAGAACTAGAACGCTTCCGTGGAGTAGATTTACAGGAAGTAACGCACCTTAAAGCAATTTAAAGTACAGACTTAGGAGTTTTTAAAATGGATGAGATGATTGAAAAACGTAAAGGTGCCGTAATTTTAATAGCATCAGTGATTGTCTCACTTGCACTTGGTGTTGGTCTGACCAAAGTTGGTAGTGGATTTGCAACTCGTTCAAGCGATGGAATTATTGTGACGGGATCAGCAAAAATTTCAGCAAAAGCAGATAATGTTGTTTGGACTCTATCAATTCAAAATACTGGCAAGACTCCGGCCACTGCAGTTTCAGGAATTGATTCTGGAATTACCGCACTACAGAAATATCTAACTGATGGTGGTATTCCAAGCGATGCTCTGACTCTAGGACCAGTAAATTCATATCCAACTGAAGAATATATGAACGGTAACCCAACGGGTCGAATTTTAAATTACCGTGCTAATCGTGAAATTACAGTACGCACAAAAGATGTGCAATTAGTTTCTAAATTAAGCCAAAATATTGGATCAGTACTTCAGCAAGGCGTTAATGTCAGCAATTATGGACCGCAATATTATGTCTCTACCTTAAATGAGATTCGCCCAGATTTATTAAATAAAGCTACCCAAGATGCTAAGGCGCGTGCAGAGGCGATGACTAAAGCAGTAGGTGGCAATGTTGGTGCAATTACTTCCGTAAAAGCTGGACCGATTCAAGTTACTACACCTGATTCAACTATGACATCTGACTACGGAATGTATGACACTTCGAGTATTGATAAGACGGTTACTGCAACGGTGACAGTTACTTTCAAAACCAGATAATTATTAAATATTTTTAATTAAAGTGGGATATTGCTGTGTGCGCCACGGCGATATGGGGCAGCAGCTAGAGCGCGGGCAATTTCTGATCTAGTTTTATTTGGTTGAATCACTGAATCAACCACGCCGATTTCAATTGCACGCTGCACGCCGCCAGATTCTTGTTCATGTTGCGCTGCGAGTTCTAGCTCCATGTTTTCGCGTAAATCTTCGGCTACATCTGCAAGCAAACGTCGGTGTAGTACCCGCACCGCAGCCACACTTCCCATGACTGCCACATCTGCATTTGGCCAAGCAAAAACTTTAGTTGCGCCAAGAGCTCGTGAATTCATTGCAACATATGCACCACCATATGCATGACGGGTAATTAAAGTTACCCGAGGAACAACGGCTTCTCCGAATGCATGTAGCAACTTAGCGCCTCTTCTTACAGCGCCTTCCCATTCTTGACCTGCACCAGGCAGAAAACCAGAGACATCAGCAATAACAACCAGAGGAATACCAAAAGCATCACACATTCTTACAAAGCGCGCCGCTTTTTCTCCTGCGCTTGCATCTAATACGCCACCCAAATGTTTTGGATTATTTGCAACTACGCCTACTGTGCGTCCACCTAAGCGACCAATTGCGGTCAACATATTTGGCGCCCAATCGGCAAGTAATTCCATAGATTCATCATGATCTAATAGTTCTTCAACTAAAGGATGCACTTCGTAGGCACGTTTACGCGAATCGGGCACAAATTCAGAGAGATCAACATCATCAAGTTTCACATTTATGTGACCTTGATTTGCAAATAATGAAGCAAGCTTTCGAATATCTTCATATGCTTCTGTTTCGCTGGCAGCGATTATGTGAGCCAAACCGGAGTTCTTTTTATGTGCTTCTGGTCCACCAAGTTTTGCCATATCTACATTTTCGCCAGTAACACTTTTAACTACATCTGGACCGGTAACAAAGATGCGACCTTCAGGAGCTAAAACCACAACATCTGTAAGCGCAGGTCCGTAAGCGCCACCACCTGCTGTAGGTCCAAGCACTAGTGAAAGTTGCGGAATCTTTCCTGATGCGGTGATAAAACTTTGAAACACTTCACCGAATGCGTGAAGAGATAAAACTCCATCGCGAAGACGTGCGCCACCTGAGTGCCAAATTCCGATAACGGGTAGCTGTTCGACCATTGCAACTTTGTAGGCTTCAACAATTACTTTTGCTCCATCTGGACCAAGTGCGCCACCTTGCACAGTTGGATCAGATGCAAACACCACTACATCGTTTCCTTTAATTTTGCCACGCGCGGCAAGCATGCCGCTTTTATCGTGTTCTGTAATTAAATGATTTGTGCCAGGGTCTAATAACTTCGCAATACGAAGTTCTGGATTTTTAGGATCAATCAAATGCTCTTAAACACCAACACTACGTCGTGGCCACCAAAACCAAATGAATCATTTAGCGCTGCAATATCGCCCTTTGGTAATTCGCGTGCTTTATCGCGAACTACATCAACGGTTACCGCTGGATCTAAATTTTCAATATTAATAGTGGGTGGAGCTAATCTTTCCTGTAAAGCTTTAACGATTAAAACCGATTCCACGGCACCAGCGCCGCCAAGTAAGTGTCCGGTCATTGATTTTGTTGCAGAAACTGCAACGTGATCTGCATCCGCACCAAGTGCGCCACGAAGTGCATTTGCTTCAGCAACATCTCCAGCTGGTGTTGAAGTTGCGTGTGCATTTAAATGGTAAATATCTTTTGTTGAAAGGCCAGCATCATTAAGCGCTAATTGCATTGCACGGATTACTCCGCGACCTTCAGGATCTGGGGCTGCAATGTGATAACCATCAGAAGTTAATCCCTGACCTGCGATTTCGCAGTAAATTTTGGCACCGCGAGCTTTTGCATGTTCGTACTCTTCAAGTATTAAAACACCGCCACCTTCGCCAAGTACAAAACCGTCGCGATCTTGGTCGTATGGGCGTGATGCTTTTTCAGGTGCATCATTTCGAGTTGAAAGTGCTTTCATTGCCGCAAAACCTGCCATTGGTAGCGCATCTACTGATGCTTCTACGCCACCTGCGATTACAACATCAGCGCGATTGTTGCGAATCATGTCGAATGCATAACCAATTGCTTCAGCGCCAGATGCGCAAGCAGAAACTGGTGTATGTACACCAGCTTTAGCTTTAAATTCCAAACCAACATTTGCAGCAGGTCCGTTGGGCATAATCATGGGCACGGTATGCGGCGAAACTAAACGCGCTCCCTTTTCGACCAAGATGCGATACTGCTCTAAAAGTGAGGTCACACCGCCAATACCTGATGCGATTACCACACCAAGTCTTTCTAAATCTAATTCTGGATTTCCGGCATCTGCGAAAGCTTCACGAGATGCAATAAGTGCAAATTGTTCTGATCGATCTAAACGTCGAAGTTCAACTGGCTTCATAATTTCTGAAGGTTCAGTTACAACTTCTGCGGCGAAGTGAACTGGCAAGGTGCTTGCCCACTCGTGCTTCATGGTCCGAGCGCCAGATTTACCGGCGACGGCATTAGCCCAAGTGGTGGTGACATCTCCGCCAAGCGGAGTAGTGGCACCTAAACCAGTTACAACAACGCGTCTTGTCATTAGTTTTAGATTAAGCGGAAGCTTTTACGATGAAATTAACTGCATCGCCAACAGTTGCAAGTTCTGAAACCTGATCATCTGGAATCTTCACTCCGAAGCGCTCTTCAGCTGCAACTACAACTTCAACCATTGATAGTGAATCAACATCTAGGTCTTCTGTGAAGCTCTTGCCCATTTCGATCGACGCTGCCGGTACACCAGCAACTTCTTCCACGATTTCCTTTAATCCAGCAAGTACATCTGCTTCGTTTAGTGCCATTGATATTTCTCTTTTCGTATTTGT
>CAYYFI010000012.1:0-25761 GCA_964471265.1 uncultured Actinomycetes bacterium
GTTGGTGACTTTTTGCATCATTATCCTCGCCGATATGTAAAACGTGGCGAACTGACAGATATTGCGCAACTTCGCGAAGGCGAAGAGGCAACGGTGCTGGCAAAGGTGCATTCAGTTAAATCCAGGCGCATGGCAAATCGCAAACAAGTAATTGTGGAAGTGATTATTGAAGATAATAATCGAGAAAAAATGTCACTTACTTTTTTTAATCAAGCCTGGCGTGAAAGAGAGATGCGCATAGGAAGACAAGGACTCTTTGCCGGAAAAATTGGTACTTTCAAAGGAATGCGCCAACTTGCTCATCCAGAATTGGAATGGTTGCCAGGAGATAGCGACATCGAAGATGCAATAGGCGCCTTTGCAGATAAATATTTACCAATTTATCCTGCTACTGGAAAATTCGCATCTTGGAAAATTGCCAAAGCCTTAGAAATTGTGCTGGATTCTTTAGACGAGATTAGCGACTTTCTTCCAGAGAAAATCAGAGCCCAATATGAATATCCGAATTTATTTGAAAGTTTCAAAGAGGTCCATAGACCAACGGATCTAGTTCGTGCTGAAAATGCCAGAGCTCGTTTAACTTTCGATGAAGCTTTCCTATTGCAATTAACTATGCTTAAACAGAAGCGTGAACTTGCTGGCGTACATACCAAAGTCAGAATTCCAAAGAGCCAAGGTGTTTTGGCAGCTTTTGATAAACAATTACCATTCGAATTAACTCCTGGGCAAGTGGAAGTTTCAAGAGAGATATTTAATGATCTCTCGGCAGATCACCCAATGCACAGACTATTACAAGGCGAAGTTGGATCTGGAAAAACTATAATCGCTTTGCGTGCTGCCTTAAATATCATTGATTCAAATGCGCAAGTCGCTTTATTAGCTCCAACCGAAGTTTTGGCGCAACAACATTATCGAACAACTTTGAAACAATTAGGCGACTTGGCAAGCAAAGGAAAACTGGGCGCCCCTGAATTTGCCATCGAGATTGCATTACTAACTGGTTCAATGAGCGTTTCTGAGAAGCGCGAAATTCAAAGTCGAATTAAGCAGGGTGAAATTGATTTGGTCATTGGCACTCATGCTTTGCTATCTGAAGCGGTTGAATTTAAAGATCTTGGTTTAGTAATCGTTGATGAGCAGCATCGTTTTGGAGTTGAACAGAGAGATGCATTGCGCGCCAAAGCAGAAACGCCACCACATTTATTGGTGATGACAGCAACTCCGATACCACGCACTGTGGCGATTACCGTTTTTGGAGATTTAGATATTTCGACTTTAACTGAATTACCGCTTGGACGTACGCCAATTACAACACATTTAGTAAATGCGTTGACTAAACCTGCATATGTAGATCGAGCATGGCAGCGGATTCGAGAAGAGGTAGCAAGCGGATACCAGGCATATGTAGTTGCGCCTCGCATCAGTGCAGGTGCTTCAGAAGATGCAGATATGGATTTTCTCTTCGGCGCAGAGAGTAAAGAGAGCGCGGCGGTAACAGAACTTGCGCCAGAACTTGCTACTGGAGCGCTTAAAGGTCTACGAATTGCCGAGTTGCATGGAAAGTTGTCCTCTGATGAAAAAGAGGCAACTATGCAAGCTTTTATGGATAAACAGATTGATGTTTTAGTTTCAACTACAGTCATCGAAGTTGGTGTAGATGTCCCAAATGCCACGGTAATGGTCATAATGGATGCCGATAGGTTTGGCATATCTCAATTACATCAATTACGTGGTCGAATTGGACGTGGAATAGCTCCGGGCTTATGTCTTTTAATTACTAAAGCACCTGAAAATTCACTAGCATTTGAAAGACTAACAGCAGTAGCAAATACATTGGATGGTTTCGAATTAGCTCGAATTGATTTAGATCAAAGACGTGAAGGTGATGTACTTGGCGTAAATCAAAGTGGCTCTCGTTCACATTTAAAGTTACTGAGAGTATTGCGCGATGAGCAGATCATTCTGGCAGCGCGCAAAGCCGCAGAAATTACGCTGGAACAAGGAATTACCTCTACGCTTGAGCTCGAGATAAATAAGCTTTTAGCAGAGCGCGAAGTTGAGTTCTTAGATAAAGGTTGAAAAATGCGAATCATTGCAGGAGTTGCAAAAGGTCGTAATTTAGCTGCAGTTGCGGGTGCAACTCGACCAACATCTGATCGTGCACGGGAAGCTCTTTTCTCAACTTTGCTGTCTGAGTTTGGTGAATTTGAAAATCTAAAATTTTTAGATCTTTTTGCGGGTTCAGCTGCGGTGGCACTTGAAGCACTTTCACGAGGTGCAACATTGGTGCATGCAGTCGAAAAAGATGATGCCGCTCAAAGAACAATTCGCGCCAATCAAGAGATAGTAGAGAAAGCCAATCCAGTTGGTAAATTTCATTTATATGCCATGCATGCTCAAAAGTTTCTGGCAAAAGCTGAATATCAATACGACATAATTTTTATGGATCCTCCTTATGATTTTAGTGATCAAGCAGTACATGAATTACTTGGTTTGATTCTAAAAAATAATTTCATCCAAAAAGGTGGCGTCATTGTGGTTGAGAGAGCCACAAAAGGTTCTTATCTAAATTGGCCTGAGCCATTGAAAGCTTTGCGTACCAAGGAATATGGCCTAGCCACGCTCTATTACGGAGAGATGGGTTAATCTTTACCTATGAGACGAGCGGTTTGTCCTGGGTCTTTTGATCCGGTGACTTTCGGACATTTAGATATCATTAAACGTGCAAGTGCACATTTTGATGAAGTCGTAGTGGCCGTATTTATCAACAGCACTAAACAGAGTCTCTTTACCGTTGAAGAACGTATTGCCATGATAAAAGAAACCACAAAAGATCTTCCGAATATAAAAGTGGATTCCTGGAGTGGTCTAACCGTGGATTATTGCAAGAAAAATAATATTGATGTTATTACCAAGGGTTTACGAGCGGTTTCAGATTTTGATTATGAATTACAGCAAGCTCAAGTAAATCTACAAGCAGGCGTAGATACTATGTTTATGGCCACAGATCCCGCACATTCATTCCTCTCTTCTTCGTTAGTCAAAGAATTAGCCAAATACAATGGTGATATCTCCAAGATGGTTCCACCATCAGTGCAAGCAGCGCTTGCTAAAAAAAGTCGATAGAAAGTTACAGGTGAAAAATGGATGCAGTTGAGAAGTTAGCTTCCGCAATCAAAATGGTTGAAGAAGCACGCGGAGTACCGCTATCAGCATCATGCGTGGTTCATCGTGGAGAGATGTTGGGCGTTCTAGATGAAGCAAAAGATGCGATGCCAGACTCAATTGCAAAAGCTGAGTCAATCTTGGCAAATCGTGACAAAGTAATTGACGAAGGTCGCATGCAAGCCGAGCAGATGATTGCAATGGCGCGTGAAGAAGCGTCACAATTAATCGAACAGACCGCCATTATGCAGCAAGCGCGAGAAGAAGCTAAAAATATTTTGACTCAAGCTAGAAATGAAGCAGCTGACCAACGTGCTGAAATTGAAGAATATATTGATTCTAGATTGGCAACTCTTGAAGTTATTTTAAATAAAACTCAAGAGGCGATATCTCGTGGCCGCGAACGCCTTGCAGGATCTACTGATAAAGATGTGCTTTCTCAATTATCTGACAAATAGTTAATCCATGGCCAAAGCTTCATCCAAAACATTCCTAGTAAATACTCACGACTTGCCGCGCCGTGCTGGCGAAATGAAGGAGTATCAACTAGCACTTGAATTAGATACACCAATAGGAATAGATGTAATTGCAGTGCCAAAAGGAATTTTAAATTTAAACCTACGATTGGAATCTGTGACCGAGGGAGTCTTGGCCACTGGAGATTTTCTGACGGTGGCTAAAGGTGAATGTATTAGATGTTTAGATCCAATAAATCTGGAATTAGATAGGAATTTTCAGGAGTTATATTTTTATAAAGCAGATCCGGAATCAGAAGATCAATTGTTAATGGATGGCGAATCAATTAATCTTGAAGCGCCGATTAGAGATGCGATTGTGCTGGCGCTGCCGATAAATCCAGTATGTGAAGAAGATTGCGAAGGGCTCTGTCCGGAGTGCGGCGGGAAGTGGTCGGAGCTTCCAGAGGAGCATGCCCACCAGCAAGTTGATGCGCGTTGGTCCGCGCTCAAAGGGCTTCTAGAGGAAGAGAAGTAACTCGATTTCACTAATTTCGCCTAATGGGCGATAATTTCCCCCGCACGCCAAAGCGTGTTTAAAACAAGGAGTAGAGAAGTGCCAGTACCAAAGCGAAAGATGTCGCGATCAAAGACTCGTTCACGTCGTAGCCAATGGAAAACCACTGCGGCAGCTATCTCTACTTGCGCGCAATGTCAGCAGCCTAAGCTGCAACATACAGCTTGCCCAACTTGCGGTACTTATAACCGTCGCCAAGTCGTAGAGGTTTGATCTCATGTTCGCGCAATTAAAAGCGCGACTTGGCTTAGAAATAAGGCAAGAGCTTCTTGAATTAGCATTTACTCATCGCTCATTCGCATATGAGAATGGTCTTAACGAAACAAATGAGCGTTTAGAATTTTTAGGTGATTCAGTTCTAGGGTTAGTAGTGACTGAAGAACTTTACAAAAGGTATCCAGATTTAGATGAATCAAGACTTTCACCACTTCGTTCTGGAATTGTAAATATGCGTGCGCTCGCAGATATTGCTCGTAGTTTGGAACTCGGCCAATACATGCGTATCGGAAAAGGCGAAGAAGTAACGGGTGGTCGTGACAAGAATTCATTGCTGGCCGATTCTCTAGAAGCATTGATTGGTGCAATTTATTTAAGTAATGGATTTGAAACGTCACAGAAAATTATTGGTGAATTAATTAGTGAGACCATGGAAAGCGCTAAAGATCGCGGTGCTGGCCTTGATGGAAAAACTGCGCTTCAAGAATTAGCCGCGGCGCGAAAAATCTCAGCACCGGAATATTTGATTACTGAATCTGGACCTGATCATGATAAAACTTTTGTGGCTACAGCAGTTGTGGGTGGCGAAGCTATTGCAACTGGAGAAGGAAAAAGCAAGCGTGAAGCAGAACAAATTGCGGCACGCATTGCCTATGAGAAACTGACGCTGTAATGCCAGAACTTCCTGAGGTCGAAACTGTTCGCGCTGGCCTTGAGAAAAATGTTGTAGGTAAAAAAATAATTGCAGTAAAGCAACTACATCCAAGAGCTTTGCGAAATGATTCGCTAAATAAATTGAACATATTTAAGAATTCGAAAATCAAAGCAGTTAAGCGACGCGGTAAATTTATGTGGCTGGAATTTGACCGGCCAGAAGTACTGGTAGCCCACCTCGGCATGAGTGGCCAATTTAAAATTCAAAAATCGAACAGCGAAAGGGAAGCACACCTCCGTGCCCTTTTTGAGCTTTCAAATGGTAAGGAGATGCGTTTTATAGACCAAAGAACCTTTGGGTGGTTATGTGTAGATGAGCTTGTTGACGGGGTACCGCGAATAGTTTCGCATATCGCTACAGATTTGTTTGATCCAAAATTTGATAAGAAATTAGTTGGCAAGAAGATTGCAGCGAAAAAAGGGCAGATTAAGAAAGTAATTTTGGATCAAGAAGTTCTAAGTGGGATAGGAAATATCTATGCTGATGAAGCGCTTTGGTATGCCCGCATTCACCCTGAGAAAGCTGCAAATGAATTAACTACAACTCAGATTCTCAATTTGATAACTGCGGCGGAGAAAGTCATGCGTCGAGCTTTAAAAGCCGGCGGCACCAGCTTTGATGAGCTTTACATAAATGTAAATGGCGAGAGTGGTTATTTTGAAAGATCGTTGGCCGTGTATGGCCAAGAGGGTGAGCCATGTCGCAGAAGGCGCAGTTGCGGCGGGGAAATTATCAGAATTGCCTTTGCAAATCGCTCGTCGCGCCTCTGTCCCGCCTGCCAGACCCGATAGGTTTTCCGCGTGTATTTGAAGAGTCTGACCATCAAGGGCTTTAAGTCCTTCGCCTCTTCAACGACCCTACTGCTCGAACCAGGTATCACCTGCGTGGTTGGTCCAAATGGTTCCGGTAAATCAAATGTGGTTGATGCAATCAGTTGGGTAATGGGAGAGCAAGGCGCAAAATCACTGCGCGGTGGCAAGATGGAAGATGTCATCTTCGCTGGAACTTCAGGTCGCGCGCCTCTTGGCCGTGCAGAAGTTTCTCTCACAATAGATAACACAGACGGATCGCTCCCAATTGATTTTACCGAAGTAACAATTTCAAGAATTTTGTTTCGTAATGGACAGAGTGAATATCAAATCAATGGAGAAGGTGCACGACTTCTAGATATTCAAGAGTTGCTCTCTGATTCTGGTATCGGTCGCGAAATGCACGTCATTGTTGGACAAGGTCAACTTGATGCAATTTTGATGGCGACCCCTGAAGAACGACGCGCATTTATCGAAGAGGCTGCCGGTGTACTAAAACATCGTAAACGCAAAGAGAAAGCGCTTCGAAAATTAGATTCGATGCAAGCGAACATGTCTCGCGTTCAGGACTTAACCGTTGAACTTCGCCGTCAACTAAAACCACTTGGAAAGCAAGCTGAAGTAGCAAAGAAAGCAGCAACGATTCAAGCAGATTTACGAGATGTTAAATTGCGTTTACTTGCAGACGATTACATTTCAATGAATAAAGTTTTTTCAACAGAAGTAGCAGATGAAAACGCACTACGTGAACGTCGCGCGATTGTTGAAGCTGATCTAGAAGGTGTTCGTGCGCGCGAAGAATCTTTAGATATCGAAGCGGCACATGAAGGCCCACTGTTATCTAGCGCTCAAGAAACTTATTACGCATTAACCGGCATTCGCGAAAAACTTCGTGCGGTGGCAGCACTCGCACAAGAACGAACCAGATTCTTAACTCAAGAACTTGAGATTACCGCTGGACGTGATCCAGAGTCGATGGAAACCGAAGCGGCGATATTGCGGGACGAAGAGCGTGAATTACGCGCTGGTCTAAATGCAAAACAAGATGAATTAAATCAAGCAATTAATGTTATGCGCACCCTTGAAACAGATGTGAAATCTGAAGAAGATCGCATTGCTGCAGCACTTCGTGCGATTGCAGATCAAAGAGAAGGTACTGCGCGCCAAGAAGGTCACATTAAATCTTTACAAGCACGACTAGATGCGATGGCGCAAGAAATTACTCGCCTTACCAAAGCGCGTGATGATGCCAAAGCACGCGAATCAAAGGCGCAATCAGAATACGCTCAGCATGAATTAGAAATTGCAAGCGCTGATAGCGGCGAGATTGGGCTTGATACTCAATTTGAATCAGCTAAAAAAGCGCTAAATGATGCGAAAGAGAATTTGGCAAAGTTATCCGAAGCCGAGCGCAGCGCTGATCGCAAGCGAAATTCGATTGAATCTAAATTAGATGCTATCCGCTTAACTACATTTAATCGTGATGGTGCCAGTGCGTTGCTTAATGATTCTCGTGGCGTAAAGATTTTAGGTTCCTTAGCCTCATTAATCAGTGTAGATACTGGTTTTGAATCTGCAGTTGCCGCTGCATTAGGCACTTTGGCAGATGCCGTAGTGGTTCAGGATCTAAACGCTGCTGTAACTGCAATTAGCGCATTACGAAACGAGAATTTAGGACAAGCAGAATTATTAGTTTCAAATAATGCGGTCATTTCAGGAGCTCAAGTACCTGCAGGATTAACTCCAATTCTCAACTATGTGCATAGTTCTGAAATTTCCTCACTGCTTACCGCAATACTTGGAAATGTTGCCGTAGCTGCAGATGGCCATAATGCAGCAGAGATTTTAAGTAGCCACCCAAATATCAGCGTAGTGACGCGCGATGGAGACATTTACACTTCGAATCACGTACGTGGAGGATCAAAAAATTCAAGTTCTTTAGTTGAAATTCATGCTCTGATAAATCAATTAACAGATGAGTTAGCTTCAGCTTCGCATGATTATGAGAGATTAAATTTTGAAATTCAAAACGCCCAGCATGTGCTTGCAAATCGACAGAGTGATTACGATCTAGCTCTTTCACGTTTAAATGATTCAGATGCTCGGATTTCAGCTTTAACTGAGCAATTGGCAGTTGCTGGCCAGAACATCAAATCTGCAAATGCAGAAGTGGCGCGCTTAGATATCGCAATAACGGAGGCAAGTAACGAACGTACAGCTGACGAACGTGAACTTGAGATTGCAAAGAGTCAGTTAAGCCAACATGGAGAAATTTCTGAACCAGATCATGCTCAGGCTGAAGCACTCCGAGAGCAATTAACAACCGCTAGAAGTTTAGAAGTTGAAGCTCGCTTAGCAGTACGTACTGCGGAAGAACGCGTAAATTCAATTGCAGAACGTGCGCAATCTTTGGAAGCAGCTGCGCAGTCAGAACGTAGAGCTAATGAGAATGCAATTGCTCGCCGAGCGAATCGAGCTCAAGGCGCGGTAATTTCTCAAGCAATTGGTGAAGCAGCTTATGAAACTCTGGTTCATATTGAACGTTCCATTGCCAAAGCTGGAGCAGAACGTTCAAGACTGGAAGAGTCAAAACAAGCGCGCGAAGGTGAAACGCTGGCCGTTCGCACTCGCAATCGAGAGCTAACCCATGAACTTGAGCAATTAACGACAAGTGTTCACCGAGATGAACTTGCACGTAGTGAACAACGTTTAAGGATTGAAGCGCTGGCTCAGAAAGCGCTCGAAGATTTCGGTGTAGATGTAGATACTTTACAAAACGAATATGGACCACATCGCGATGTACCGACTTTCATCGAAACCGAAGATGGACAGATTATTGAAGGCGAACATGTGCCATATCGACGTGATCAACAAGAAAAGCGTTTGGCACAAACTGAGAAGCAATTAAATTTGCTAGGCAAAATCAATCCACTGGCCTTGGAAGAATACAACTCTGTAGAAGAGCGCTTAAAGTTCTTAACTGAGCAACTAGAAGATTTAAAGCGCACCAAGAAAGATTTGCTTGAAATTGTCAAAGAAGTTGATGATCGAGTTCAATCAATTTTCATGGATGCTTTCCAAGAAACTGCACGTCAGTTTAAAGATATCTTCGAACGCTTATTCCCGGGTGGCGAAGGTCGCTTGATATTAACCAATCCAGATGATCCGCTAACTACTGGCGTTGATATCGAAGCACGTCCGCCTGGCAAACGAGTCAAACGTCTTTCATTACTTTCAGGTGGCGAGAAATCACTAACCGTGGTTGCAATGTTGGTTGCAATCTTTAAATCTCGCCCAAGCCCTTTCTATATTTTGGACGAAGTTGAAGCCGCGCTTGATGATGTCAATTTGCAGCGATTACTTGGAGTGTTGGAAGATCTTCGCGCCAGTTCACAATTAATAATTATCACCCACCAAAAGCGCACCATGGAAGCAGCTGATGCGCTTTATGGCGTCACTATGCGCGGCGATGGCGTAACCGAAGTAATTTCGCAGCGATTGCGCGAAAATGAATCTGCATGAGTTTATTTAAAAAATTCGCGGAGAAGTTCACCAAAAAATCGGAAGCTATCCAAACTGATGAAATTGAAGTAAAAGAACTTCCAAAAGATGATGTTTGGTCCCAACCAGTAGTTAGAGAAATCAAGGATTCGGATTGGGATGATTTATCAACCGAACTACTTCAATCCGATTTAGGTCGCGAACTAACAAATGAATTGATTGCAGCAGGCAAGCGTTCAAAAGAGAAACCTCTTCAAGCTATAAAAGAGAAGATTGAAGCGGCGATGTCTAAGAAAGATCGCAGCACTAAATCTGGTGTGATTCTTATAGTCGGTGTAAACGGAACAGGAAAAACTACTTCGGCTGCAAAACTTGCCAATAGATTACCTGGATTAACTATTTTGGCAGCAGCTGATACTTTTCGTGCGGCCGCGATTGATCAATTAAAAACTTGGGCAGAGAAAATTGGCAAGGAAGTAATTGTTGGTGCAGCAAATTCAGATCCAGCTTCAGTAGCGTTTGATGCATCCAAAAAGTTTGTTGAGAGCAAGGCAGATAATTTAATTGTAGATACTGCGGGTCGATTACATAACAAAGCAGATTTAATGGCCGAACTTGGAAAAGTGCGCAGAGTTATCGAAAAAAGTGCTCCGATTTCAGAAGTTTTATTGGTCATAGACGCGACAACTGGGCAGAATGGCTTAACGCAAGCCCAGATTTTTACCGAGGCTGTAGAGGTCACTGGCATTATCTTGACCAAAATGGATGGCTCAGCCCGAGGTGGAATTGCTCTGGCAATTGAGCATAAATTCGATATTCCAGTCAAATGGGTAGGCGTCGGCGAAAGTGTTAACGACTTTGAAACATTTGATTCAAACTCTTACATTGCAGGCCTCCTCTCTTAACATTTCTGTAACCAAAGCCTCAGAAGATTCACCCAGCTCAGCGCGGAGCGTTCTTATTCTGTTTTCAAGTTCTATGTAAGAGGAAATAAGAGGTCGGTATGGATATTGTTTTAAATTCTGGTGATACCGCTTGGGTGTTGGCAAGTAGCGCTCTGGTGCTCTTGATGACGCCAGGGTTGGCATTCTTTTATGGAGGAATGGTTCGCACCAAGAGCGTGCTCAATATGATGATGATGTCCTTTGTGACAATCGGAATCGTAAGCACACTTTGGGTTTTCTATGGATATAACTGGGCATTTGGATATGACGCTGATTCAAAATGGATTGGTAGTTTTGGTTTTGAAAATTTAGCTAATCTAACGAATTCATTTACCAATAATGGTGGAACTTATCCAATACCTACATTAGCTTTCAGTGCGTTTCAATTGATGTTTGCCATAATTACTCCTGCATTAATTTCGGGAGCAATCGCAGATCGCACTAAATTCGCAACTTGGTCAATATTTGTAGGACTCTGGGTGACTTTGGTTTATTTCCCGGTCGCACATTGGGTTTTTGATTTTGGAGATAAGTTTGGCGACCAATTACGTGGCGTAGGATTTTTAGCAGGTAGAGGTGTTCTCGATTTTGCAGGCGGCACCGCTGTGCATATCAATGCAGGAGCTGCCGGTTTAGCGTTAGCAATTGTGCTTGGTAAACGTCATGGCTGGCGCAAAGAGCCAATGCGTCCACATTCTTTACCATTAGTACTTTTAGGTTCTGGGCTACTTTGGTTTGGATGGTTTGGATTTAATGCAGGAAGTGCTTTAGGTGCAAATGCCACTGCGGCATTAGCTCTTATTAATACTCAAGTTGCAACTGGCGCAGCGTTAATTGGCTGGATGTTATTTGAAAAATTCCGTGACGGACATGCAACTTCTCTTGGTGCGGCATCAGGTGCAGTGGCAGGTTTGGTAGCGATTACTCCTGCATGCGCTTTCGTAGCACCTTGGGCAGCTGTGGTAATTGGTTTGATTGCAGGCGCACTTTGCTCTTCTGCAGTGGGGCTGAAATACAAGTTTAATTTTGATGACTCACTGGATGTAGTTGGCGTCCACTTAGTTGGAGGTATCTGGGGCTGCCTATCTATCGGTTTCTTTGCCACAAAGAGCGTGAATGAATTAGGTGGAGATGGACTGCTTTACGGTGGAGGATCACATCTCTTAGGCGTACAGGCATTTGGTGCGTTTTTTGTGATGGCCTATTCATTCATTGTTACTTTAGTGATTGGATACGCATTACATAAAACTATTGGTTTCCGTGTAAATCAAGAATCAGAAATTACCGGTGTGGATATCGCCGAACATTTAGAGACAGCTTATGAGACCTCACGAGGAGTGAAGCTATGAAATTGATTACCGCAATTTTAAAACCAGGTAAGTTAGATGATGTAAAAGCTGCACTTCAGGAGATTGGATTAAAAGGAATGACCGTCTCCGAAGCATCAGGTGTCGGCCGTCAGCTTGGTCGAACTGAAGTTTATCGAGGTGCAGAATATGCAGTTAATTTGATTCCAAAAGTTCGATTAGAAGTTATCGTTAATAACGACGAAGTCGAAAAAGTGGTCTCGACAATCGTTAATACGGCTAAATCCGGAACAATTGGAGATGGCAAAGTTTGGGTCACTCCAGTTGAAGATATTGTCCGCGTTCGCACGGGGGAACGAGGAATTGACGCAATCTAGCAATAAGTAGGTAGCATTCCGACCTATGTTCGAAAGCCTAACTTCCCGCTTCAGTGGCGCTTTTTCAAAGCTACGCAGTCGCGGGAAGTTATCGGCTTCAGATATCAACGAAACTTTTGCGGAGATACGTGATGCGCTTCTTGATGCAGACGTAGCTTTAGAAGTAGTTAATGATTTTGTAGAAATAACCCAGATTAAATCTCTAGATTTATTAAAAGAGCTACAAGCAGGAACCAATCAAGCTCAAGCAATCTTTGATCTAGTTAATCAGGAATTAGTTTCCGTACTTGGCGGTGCGGCCCGAAGAATTAGATTTGCTAAGAATCCACCAACGGTAATTTTGCTAGCTGGCTTGCAAGGCGCTGGTAAAACAACTTTGGCGGGTAAGTTAGCAAAATATTTAAAAGAACAAGGTAACACACCACTGCTGGTTGCTTCAGATTTACAGAGACCGAATGCCGTCACACAATTACAAGTCGTAGGCGAACAAGTGAAGGTTCCGGTATTCGCACCCGAACCTGGTAATGGAATTGGCAACCCAGTAAAAGTTGCAAAGGATGGCTTAGCCTTTGCAAAACAAAAACTGCACAACATAGTTATTGTTGATACTGCAGGTCGTTTGGGTGTGGATCAAGAGTTAATGAATGAAGCGATTGCCATTCGCGATGAAATTAATCCTGATGAGATTCTTTTTGTAGTTGATGCCATGATTGGCCAAGATGCAGTTCGCACCGCCAAAGCATTCGGCGAAGGTGTTGGATTTGATGGCGTTGTCCTTACAAAGTTAGACGGTGATGCTCGCGGCGGCGCGGCGCTTTCAATTACAAAACTAACTGGCAAACCGATTTTCTTTGCATCAACTGGCGAAAAATTAAGCGACTTTGATGTCTTCTACCCAGAACGTATGGCCTCTCGCATCCTTGGCATGGGCGATGTGGCCACTTTGGCTGAGCAAGCGAAGAAAGCATTAGATAATGAAACTTCTAAAAAGTTAGAAGAGAAGTTTGTTAAAGGTGAAGATTTCACTTTAGAAGATTTCTTAGAACAGTTACAAGGAATTGCCAAGATGGGCAATATGTCCAAGATTCTTTCGATGATGCCAGGTGCATCATCAAATAAGCAGATTCAAAAACAATTAGAAGCAATTGACGATACCGAAATCACTAAGTCAACGGCGATAGTGCAATCAATGACTCCTGCTGAACGACGTGATCCAAAATTATTAAATGGTTCAAGACGCGCCAGAATCGCAAAGGGAAGTGGTCGCCAAGTATCTGAAGTAAATAATTTAGTAGATCGATTTTCGCAAGCGCAGAAAGCTATGAAAATGGCTCGAAGTGGTGCAGCAATTCCAGGTCTTCCAAATATGCCAAATATGCCGGCACCTAAGCATCAGATTCAAAATAAGAAGAAATCAAAGAGCGGAAATCCAGCTAAAAGAGCCGCTGAGGAGAGTCGATAAGGTCGGATTTGGACGAATCTGCCTCCGCTGGCAGAATTGCGCTCCTGAGCGCGGCCCCTCTACCCGCGTCGGAAGTAATAGCTTGAAAGTTCCCACGAACTCCAATGTGGAAATTTTCTGGCTCAACTAGAAATATTTATTTACAAATATAGGAGCAATACTTTGGCAACAAAGATTCGTTTAATGCGTCTTGGAAAAATTCGCACACCTTTTTACCGTATCGTCGTTATTGATTCTAAGAAGGCGCGTAATGGTCTATCAATCGAAGAGATTGGTCGATATGTTCCAGGAAAGAGCCCTTCAGAAGTAGAGGTTAATTCAGATCGCGCACAGCACTGGTTAAAAGTTGGAGCACAGCCATCAGCTGCAGTAACCAAGCTATTTAAGCTAACTGGCGATTGGGGCAAGTTCACAGGTGAAGGCTCAACTACAAGTTCAGTAGAACCACAGAAGCCAGGTTTTGATAAAAAAGCTAATTACGAAGCTGCAGTTAAGGCTGCTGCTAACGAACCAGCTGAAGGCGCAACTACTGCAAAGAAGAAAGCGCAAGATAAGTTAGCCGCTAAGTCTTCACCAGCTCCTGTTGCCGAAGAAGCACCAGTGGCTGAAGCAGTTGCCGAAGAGACTCCAGTTGCCGAAGAAGTACCAGCTGAAGTTGTTGCGGAAGAAGCGGCACCTGCGGCAGAAGAAACTCCAGCGGAGTAATTTTTTAGTTATGTTAGATGAAGCTCTAGAACATCTCGTCAAAGGAATTGTTGAACATCCTGACGATGTAATTGTAAAAGAGAAGACACATCGTCGTGGCACAACTTTAGAAGTTAATGTCAATCCAGAAGACATTGGCAAGGTAATCGGTCGCAATGGTCGTACTGCAAAGGCATTACGCACTGTGATGAGCGCGCTTGCAGGTCGTTCGGTACGCGTAGATCTCATCGAGGCCGACGAGATTCGCTAATGCGATTAAACGTTGGGCGCATTGGTCGCGCTCACGGAATTTTAGGTGAAGCGACAATCGAGGTTCGCACGGACGAACCCGAGCGTCGCTTTGCTGTTGGTGCAGAAGTTTTAACTGAAACCGGCGCGCTAACTGTCTCGAGCGCTCGCGTACACAATGGAATTCTTCTTTTGGGTTTTAAAGGTATAACCGATCGCAATGCCATTGAAAAACTTCGAAATACTTTGCTTTATGCAGAAGTTGATATCAACGAACCAGGTTTAGATGAAGATGATTATCACATCCAGCAATTGATAGGTCTTCGTGCGGAGTTAGAGGACGGAACTGAATTTGGCGTTGTTTCAGATGTATTGAATTTGCCAGCTCAAGATTGTTTGGCAATTAATACCAAAAATGGTGAAGTCCTAATTCCATTTGTGCACCAACTTGTGCCAGTTGTTGATCTAGTTAATAAGAAAGTAGTGGTTATTCCACCGGTGATCTCATGAAGCTAGATTTCATCACAATTTTCCCAGAATTTTTTGAACCGCTCAGATTATCTTTGCTTGGAAAAGCACAGGGTAAATCCCTGATTACTATAAATGTTTACGACCTTCGTGAACAGGCAACCAATGTACATCGCCAAGTAGATGACACACCTTATGGTGGTGGTGCCGGAATGGTGATGATGCCAGAAGTTTGGGGCAAAGCAATAGATAAAGTAATCGAAAAGAACTCCGAACTAATTATTCTTACACCTGCCGGTAAGAAGTTTGATCAACGCATGGCTGAAGAGTTGTCCACGAAAGAGCATCTGATTTTTGCATGTGGTCGTTACGAAGGTATTGATGATCGAGTTCGTCAATATTATGAAAATGTAGGTTTTAAGGTACGAGAAGTGTCCATTGGTGACTACGTATTAAATGGTGGAGAAGTGGCAGCGATAGTTATTGCTGAATCGGTATCTAGATTAATTCCTGGAGTACTTGGTAATCCTGAATCAATTGTTGATGAATCACATGCCGAAACGGGATATATCGAATATCCAGCATTTACCAAACCTGCAGAATGGCGTGGCATCAAAGTTCCAGAAGTACTTTTATCTGGTAATCATGCTGAAATCGATAAGTGGCGAAAAGCTGCTGGTATTGAACGCGCAAATCACAATTCCTAAAGTGCTTGCACTCGCCTCAATTTCTTAAGCGCCATAACATTCAATAAACTGACATTGTGCGAGTAATAAATTATGAACAGCTAAAGAGTGTTTTAGCTCAACAACCTGAGTGGCCAAGGATTGTGGCCTCAGGCAACTTCGCACCACCCATGACTCTGCTAAAAGCAGCCGATGAAACAATTGAAAACTTCAATTTGCATATGCTCAATGCGCACCCTGGCATTCCGGATAGAGAAGGTGTTGATTATGAATCCGCCTTTGTAGGCCCAGCAATGCGACGACATCCTCGACTCCATTACATTCCATCAAGACTTTCAATGGTGCCAATTCTTTTTAGAGACCATTACCGCCCAGATATCGTTTTCTTGCATACCTCTCCAAAAAGACATGACACCGTCTCACTTGGTGTTGAAGTGAACATTTTGCCAGCAGCTATTGAAGCTGCTCGTGCTAGAAATGGAATTGTTATTGCACAGGCAAATAAACAGATGCCTTACACCTATGGTGATGCTCAAATCTATGAATCAGAAATTGATTACCTAATTGAAGTAGACGAACCACTTCTTGAAAAAGAAGTTGCCGAAATTACTGATATCCAAAGAGAAATTGGCGACCGTATTGCTGCGTTGATTGAGAATAGTTCAACTTTGCAATTAGGAATCGGCGGTGTCCCAGATGCAGTTTTAACTGCGCTAAAAGATCGCAAGCACATGCGTATTTGGACTGAAATGTTCAGTGACGGTGTTCTCGATTTATTCAAGGCAGGCGTACTGGATGATGAGATGCCTTTAAATGCATCTTTCTTATTTGGTTCACGAGAGCTTTATGATTGGGTGAATTTAAATAGAAAGATTCGGATGCGTCGCACTGAGACATCAAACGATCCTTCGTTAATTGCTCGACAGGCCAAAATGACTTCGATTAATTCAGCGCTACAGATTGATCTATACGACCAGGCGAATGCATCTTTTGTGCGTGGTGAGATTTATTCTGGTTTCGGAGGTTCTACAGACTTTATTGTGGGAGCGCTTCATTCAAGAGGGGGTCAATCATTTATGGCACTTCCTTCGTGGCATCCAAAGGCAAATGTTTCAACAATCATTCCGAAATTAGATACGCCAGTTACTTCGTTTCAACATTCATATGTAGCAACTGAACAGGGAATTGCGCCATGTTTTGGACATCCGACTAAGCAACAAGCCGCAAACATCATTAGATATGCCGCGCATCCCGATGCAAAAGAACAATTAAATGAGGCCGCAATCAAAATGAAATTAATCGGATAGCTCAGGTAAATTCTTAAACCAATCGAGCGCATTTGGATTGGCTAACGCATCACGATTTCGAACTTCACGTCCATTAATCACATCTGTAACCGCAAGTTCAACTAATTTGTTGGATTTAGTTCTTGGAAGTTCAGGCGCAATTAAAATCTTATCTGGAACATGTCTTGGGCTTGCTTGATCGCGTAACGCCTTCTTGATTTCCTTTGCGACTTCTTCGTCAAAATTCTGGCCAGCTTTCACAACAACAAAGAGCACAACTCTGGTGTCATTATCCCAATCTTGGGAAACTGCCATACATTCTTGAACTTGTGGGAAAGTTTCTACTACTCGATAAATTTCCGCTGTACCGATTCTTACTCCTTTAGAGTTCAAAGTGGCATCACTTCTACCGTACAGAGTAAATCCACCAGTTTTACTTATTGATGCAAAATCTCCATGAGTCCAAACTCCTGGAAATCCTTCAAAATATGCTGCTAAGTATTTTTCGTTTTCTTTATCTGCCCAGAATCCAATTGGCTTGGAGGGAAATGGAACGGTGCAGACTAATTCACCCTTTTCATCGACCTTTGTAGGTTTTCCATTTGCATCAAATACTTTGGTGGCCATTCCTAAACAAGGACCTTGTAATTCACCACGGTGCACACCGAGTGTTGGCACACTGGCAACAAAGCAACCGCAAATATCGGTTCCACCCGACATGGATGCTAAATGCACATCTTTTTTTACATGCTCATAGATGTAATCAAATCCCTCAGGTACCAAAACAGATCCAGTAGAAGCAATCATGCGAAGATTCGATAAATCATGCGTTTGCGCAGGTTCTAGCCCCACTTTTTTAATTCCATCAATAAATTTGGCAGAAACTCCAAAAAAATTCAGCTTTTCATGCTGCGCTACATCAAATAGTCGATGAGCTCGGGGAAAAACAGGTGAGCCATCAAATAGCACGATAGTTACACCGCGCA
Source organism: uncultured Actinomycetes bacterium (assembly GCA_964471265.1). Classification (GTDB taxonomy): domain Bacteria; phylum Actinomycetota; class Actinomycetes; order Nanopelagicales; family Nanopelagicaceae; genus ZLKRG08. The sequence continues at coordinate 17,888 of CAYYFI010000012.1, forward strand.
CCAAACACATAAATAACCAGTTCCACATCATCCAGCCACAAGTGGTAAAGAAAAAGACTTTTTCGCCAGACTTCATATCAAATTGATAGAGCTGTTCTGCGCCAGCCTTAAGCATTACTCCAGCACCACTATGTGTGATGCATTTAGGTTTTCCAGTTGTACCCGATGAGAACAGCACAAAACCTGGATGTTCAAATGGCAATCGATTGAATTCTTCTGGAGCGCCAATAAAGGGTGTAATCCAACTTTCAAACTCTGAAATTCTTATTGATTTTTCAAGTGTGGGAAGCAATGCGATGATTTCATCGCCTTTTTCTTTTAAGTCAAATGTCTTTCCACCATACTGGTAGTTATCACCTAAAAGAATTAATTTGGGAGTGACTTGACCAAAACGGTCTTCAACAGCGCTTGGTGCAAAATCTGGAGATGCGGTTGAAACAATTGCACCAATACTCAATGCACCAAGTGCATAAATCATGACCTCAGGAACATTTGGTGCCCAAGCGACAACTCGATCTCCAGCAATAATTCCCATATTGCGCATGGCGGCAGCCACGGCAGCGCTCTTAACGCGGAGTTCTTCGTAAGTTAATTCTGTTCTAGTTCCATCTTCCAATATTCCAACTATGGCCAGACCTTGACCATGAGAAAGGAGATTCTCGGCCACATTAATTTCTGCATCTGGGAAGAATTTTGCATCAATGAAACGAGGTGCAGGTTGATAGGCAACAGTTCCTTTGTTGCCAATTAAATTTAAATCATCCCAAGCACGAGACCAAAACTCTCCGGGTTGCTCAATACTCCATTTATGCAAACCCCAGTAATCAGTTTGCATTTCTCGTTCTAGTTTGCCAAGCGCAGTCTCCTGCGGATTTTTAGGTTGAAAAAGCAAACTCACTTTTTAGATATCGCCCTAGCACGTAATTTGTAATATGCCCCTGATAAGCCGCCGGGTGCAAACATCACAACCAAAATGAAAAGTACTCCAAGGGTGAGCGCTGGCTCAGACAACGGTCCACCAATTATCTTTGGTAGATCTTTGAAAAATGATTGCTGAGTTAAATCTTGCATACGGGTAGTAGCAATTGAATAGAGAATGCCACCCAGCACTGCTCCCCAACGAGTGACTGCACCACCTAAAATCACCATCAGTAAAAGCGCAATTGTTAAATTTGCATCTGAGAATCTTGGCGCAGCACTTCCGGCAGCAAGCAGCATAGCTACACCAAGAAAACTTGCCAGTGATCCTGCAATCACAAATGAAAGCAACTTAAATTTTTGTGTATCGAGACCTAAAACTTGCACACGTAAATCATTATCACGCAGCGCTGCAAAAACTCGACCTGCTGAGCTTTCAGTGATCCACCAGATGATTGCATAAACGATGATGAGCACAAGCAGCGCCGTCCAATAAAGATATTTAGTATTGACCACACCAATCCAGAATTGTGGAACTTTAGTGGCATCAAGTGCGATTCCATTTTCGCCACCAGTTAGATTAAAGAAATTACGATTAATAATCACATGGCCCGCTTCTCCAAATGCCAAAGTCACCATGGCAAAAGTAATTCCAGTTGTTCTAAGCGAGGCCATGCCAACCAACATGGCTAGAAAAGCAGTGATTAGAACGGCAATAAACATGGCGATAAACCATGGCGCTACAGAGTGATTAATCAAAATGCAAGTGATGTACATGCCACTTCCAAAATAGATTGCATGTCCAAATGAGAGCAGACCGGTAAATCCAAAGAGTAAATCGTAGGTCAACGCTAATCCACCATAAATAAAGGCCACAGCCAGAGTTTGTTGCAAACCAGGTTTTGCTAACGGATTATTTCCAAGTAACGGAGCGATAGCTAGAAAGAAAACTAGAATTGCAAGTAGCGGGCGAGAATATTTCCAACGCAACATCAGATCGCCGCCTTTCCAAGTAATCCTTGCGGTCTAATCAAAAGCACGCCCGCCAAAAGAATGACCACCACGAAATCACCAAGTCCAGTTACATAATAATTTGCAAACTGTCTGATCACACCAATCATCATTGCGGCAATGAAACTTCCGGGAACGCTACCCATACCACCGATAACCACCACAATAAATCCATAAATCAAATATTGCCCAGCTATAAGTGGCGAAACTCCGTTCGCATAAACTGAAATCAAAACTCCACCAACACCAGCTGCAAAACCACCTAGGAAGAATACGGTGCTAAATGCACGACGCACATTTATGCCAAGAGCCGCTACCATATTTCGATTCTCGACACCTGCTCTGATAATTAATCCAATTCTGGTGAATTTAAGTAGCGCCCAATTTGCAATCAAAAGAATTAGAGCAGTGCCAATATAGAAAAAACGGTCTGCTGGGATGATTGCGCCAAACACATTTACTCCGTTTAGAAAGTATGGCGGAGTTGGATAGAGCACCAGATCATTTCCAAACCAACCACCAAGAGCCGCGCCAACCACCAGCGCTACACCAACAGTTACTAAAGCTTGATCCACATGACGCTCGTACATTCTGGCGATAATTAATTGCTCCATCAGCAAAGCAAATGCACCTGCGCCAAGACCGCCAATCAACATAGAAAGAAGGAATTTAGGAGTTGTAATCATGAATCCAGATTGTTTGGCATACCAGAATCCAAAGAATGCTCCGACTGTTAGGAATGCACCATGCGCAAAATTTAAAACGCCCATCAGCCCATAAATGAGTGAGAGTCCAGAAGCCACTAAGAAGTACAACGCTCCTAAACCAATGCCAGTTATGAGAATCAGTAGGAATGTAGACATTATTTGCCTCCTACGCCGAGCATCTGATGTACCCATTTCTCATCGTGTAAAACTTCAGGACTACCTTGAAAGACAACTTTGCCTTGGTCCATGACGATTACATTCTCCGCAATTCGTTTAACGAGTGCCAAATTCTGTTCAACTAATAACATGGTATTTTCATGTGCAACTTGAGCCAGCGCATCAGCTACTTCAGTGACTAACTTCGGTGCTAAACCTTTGGTTGGTTCATCAACTAAAAGCAATTCATTTTTATTAAGTAAAGCACGTGCAATCGCTACCATCTGCTGCTGTCCACCTGAAAGTGAACCGGCACGTTGTGCGGCTCGAGTGTCTAGTTCTGGAAAGAGTGAATGCACAAATTTATAAGCGGCACCATGATCTTTGCCGCGAGCTGCAAGTGCTAGATTTTCTTTAACAGAGAGCGAAGAGAAAATCTCGCGATCTTCAGGGATATAAGCGATACCTGATTGTGCAATTTTATAGGTGTCATTATTCAGAATTTCATTTCCTTTGAAATTAATAGATCCTGAACCAGGGTAGAAACCCATAATCGTTTTTAAAGTTGTAGATTTACCAACACCGTTTCGACCTAAAAGAGCCGTTACTTTATTGATTGGTACATCAAAAGTTACCCCATGAAGGATATGTGATTGATTGATTTTTACTTGTAAATTTTGAATGGAGAGCACATTACTCATAGTGCTTCTCCGATATACGCAGATTGCACAATTGGATTATTTATTACATTTTGTGGGGTATCGCAGACTAATAGTTCGCCGTAATTTAAAACTGCTATCCGATCGGCCAACCCTAAAATAACTTCTAGGTGATGTTCGACGATCAATACAGTTTTGTGATGTTCTACTTTTAGTGAACGAATAATTTCAACTAGTTCTGGAACATTTTCTACGCTCATTCCAGCCATAGGTTCATCGAGCAAAACAATGTCGCTCTTTGAAGCAAGCACAATTGCAATCTCTAAACGTCTCTTATCGCCATGAGATAAGGAGCCAGCTAATTGCATGGCTCTAGGTGCTAAGCCAACTTTGGCTAGGCAATCTTGCGCGGTCGCAACCACATCAGAAAACTTGTAAGCATTCTTAGTTAAGTTCATAGACTTACCATTTGCAGCCTGTGCAGCGATACGCACATTTTCAAGACAGGTGAGGTTTACAAAGACCGAAGATGTTTGAAAAGTTCTGGCGAGTCCAACATTTGCTCTTTCATATGGCTTCATATGGGTGACATTTAAATCACCAATGAAAATTTCTCCGCGAGTAGGTTTGCGTACTCCGCTTAGAAGATTAAAGAGTGATGTTTTTCCAGCACCGTTAGGCCCAATAATTCCAAGAGTTTCATTTTTATTTACGCTTAAAGTGATGCCATCTAAAATCTTGGCTCCGCCTATGGAAAGCGATAAATCACTTACTGATAAGGCTGAAATCAATTGGGGCAACTCCCTTGTTAGTCCCGCTAGCTGCCTAAGGGTATAAAAAACCCCAGCGTATTTCTAGCGAAATAGACGCTGGGGTTTCCAATTAGCGTGTGTTACTAATTACGCCGTTACGTTATTAATGGTCTTATCTAGTTGTGGAACATACCCTGCAGATGTTTTCTTTAGGGAGACCAAGAACATTGGCTGGATTAGAACGTGATTTGAAGGGTCTACCTTCATCAAGCCCTTAACACCAACCCATGAATAACCTTCAAGCTTTGAAATTGCCTGTTCAATATTTTGATCAGGATTTCCAGTTAGAGCTTGAACAATCATCTTTGCCGCATCAGCGCCGGTGCAGGTAAATAGATCTTGTGCTTTCTTTGCAGCCGCAAATGATGCATTTAGATCTCCTGCTGCCTTTGACTTACCTACGCCACCGAAGTAGCTATTTGTCATAATCGCATTAGTTCCTTCAAATAGTGCGCCATAAATGTTGTATGTCGCAGCACCTGCAAGACCAGTAATTGGACGCTGCTTAACGAATGCACCTTGCTGCTTTAGAGCAGTTAGCATCGCACCAGCGGTCAATGCATTTGACCAAGCAATGAAGATGTATGAACCCTTTGCATCAGCAGCTTGCTTTGCAAACGGAGTGAAATCTGAAGTTGAAGTAGGAACTTTAATTTCCTGGAAAGTTGCACCCTTAGGTCCCATCAAAGCTTTTGCAGCTGCGATGTTTCCTGCACCGAATGCGTTATCTTCAACAAAAAGCACAACTTTGCGTCCTGAGATTGGCTTGATGCCAGCCAAAGGTGCAAGGTCTTGAATTGAAGTATTTCCTGAGCGGAATACATATTTGTTTGCAGCAGAGGTAACCGCATCATTCTTAGCAGGACCTGAGATATAGAGAACCTTGTTCTGAGCTGCAAGTGGCGCAAGAGTAAGCGCAACACCTGAAGATGCAGTTCCAACAATTACCTTGGTTCCGTTACCAACCATGTCCTTAAATGTTGCAGTTGCAGATGCTGGATCAGCAGCATCGTCTTTGATTGTAACCACAAGCTTTTGACCATTGATGGTCATCTTGCCACCGGTGTAATACTTCAAACCCCAGTTAAGTCCATCAACATATGCATCACCGTATGACTTAAGTGCACCTGATGTTGAGGTGATAACACCAATCTTGATGTCATTTGCTGCCTGTGCTGGCGCCATTGAAGGCGCAAGAATCGCGAGAGCTGCAACTGCAGCGGTCGCGAGAAGTGAGCGCTTGCTCATTCATTCTCCTAGATTGAGTCGTTTTCTGCAGACCGGGCCCGATCTGCTTACCCATAAGGCTATCTGTGTAATCATCTGATAACCACGCTAATTTGGTATCCGTTTTATAACTTTTCGCGAATTTTGAGAGGTAGACAACTTATTTGGAGGTAGCCCAATATCGCTTAGACAGGCAGACTAAAGCCATGTCTAGCGCAAAGTTGCCGACGGCAAAAATTGAAGTTCCGGTTGCCGGAGGCGATTTAGCAGTATTTCGCTATGGAAATGGCCAAGGTGAACCGGTTTTACTAATTCACGGAGTTACCTCATCAAATCGTGCATTTCAAATTTTCGCAGATGAATTAATTGCTCGCGGCAAAGCTCCTTATGCAGTTGATTTACGTGGTCGTGGTGATTCAAATTCATTGCCTGGTCCATTTGGAATGGCGCAGCATGCAAAAGATATGGTTGCAGTGATCGATTACTTCGGTTGGACTAAACCTAATGTCATCGGACATTCGATGGGTGGATTCGTACTTGCCGCGCTCGCAGGTTTATATCCAGATCGAATCGGCACCATTGTATTTGCTGATGGTGGAATTCCTTTGCCGCTGCCACCAGGAATGACAGTAGAACAAGTAATGCCTTTTATTTTAGGGCCTGCTTTAGAAAGACTCTCAATGACTTTCGAGAGCAAAGAAGTTTATAGAGATTATTGGAAAGAGCATCCAGCACTTAAACGCGGTTGGGGTCCGGTGATGGAAGAGTATGTTGATTACGATCTACGAAACGGAAAACCTTCTACAAACCCGGTTGCAGTAGAAGAGGATTCTAGAGATTTATTTGGAGATGATTTAGTGGCTAAGTCATTACGAAGTCTAAAAGAAGAGTGCTTATTAATTAGAGCACCACGAGGACTGCAAAATGAAGAAGGCGGTTTATATCCTCCTGCAATGATGGATGCAGTTTTGAAAGAATTTCCAAATATCAAAATGGTGAATCTAAATGATGTAAATCATTATGAAATGTTTCTGATCCCCGAAGGAGCAAAACAAGTCGCAGAGATAATTTATGGAGAAAGATCATGACACTTAAAGGTCGCCGTGCATTCATCACCGGGTCATTTCAAGGTATTGGTTTAGGTATAGCAACCGCATTGGCAAAAGAGGGTGCGGATATTGTGCTTCATGGGCTGGCAAGTGAAGATGTAATTGCTAAGGCAGAGGCGCAAGTTAAAGCAGCTGGTGCAGGAAAAGTGGAATCTTTTGTCTCAGATTTACGTGATGTTGCAGCAACCGAAGAGTTGATTTCCAAGATTTTGGCAAGTGGTCCCGTAGATATTCTCTGCAATAACGCTGGAATTCAACATACCGCTCAGATAACTGAAATGCCACGCGAAAAATGGCATGACATCATTGGTATCAATTTAGAATCATTTTTTGACACTATGCGACTTCTTTTACCTCAGATGAAAGAGCGAGGATATGGGCGAGTAATTAACACTGCATCAGTGCATGGTTTAGTTGCATCTGTTGCAAAAGCTCCTTATGTGGCAGCTAAGCACGGAGTAATTGGACTAACCAAAGTTGCAGCTTTGGAATATGCAGATGCGGGAACTCGGGAAACTGGTGGCGTTACCGTAAATGCGATTTGTCCTGGTTGGGTTGAGACCGCTTTGATTGAGCCACAGATACAAGCTCGCGCAGATAAATTTGCTGGAGATCGCGTAAAGGGAATTGCAGATTTATTATCTGAAAAACAACCATCCAAACGTTTAGCAACTACCGATGATATTGGCGCAGTTGCCGTATTTTTATGCTCAAAAGCGGCGCACAACATTACTGGTGCGGCAATTCCAGTAGACGGTGGCTGGACTGCGCAATGACAAAAACTTTTAAGCAAGCTGTCAAAGAAGAGCAGCCATTACAAGTAGTTGGTGCAATCAATGCCAACCATGCTTTGCTTGCAAAACACGCAGGATACAAAGCAATTTATTTAAGTGGTGGTGGCGTCGCTGCTGGCTCACTTGGACTTCCAGATTTAGGAATCACTACTTTAGATGATGTTTTAACTGATGTACGGCGCATAACCAATGTCTGTGATCTGCCATTACTTGTAGATATCGATACCGGCTTTGGAACTTCCGCTTTTAATATCTCTCGCACTGTTAAAGAGATTGAAAAAGCAGGAGCTTCTGCGGTACATATGGAAGATCAAGTTGCGGCAAAGCGATGTGGGCATCGTCCTAATAAAGAGATTGTGGGCGTCAACGAAATGGTGGATCGAATCAAAGCGGCAGTAGATGGGCGAAACTCTGCAGATTTCACCATTATGGCTCGCACCGATGCGCTAGCAAATGAAGGTTTAGATGCGGCCCTTGATCG
>CAYYFI010000013.1:0-20287 GCA_964471265.1 uncultured Actinomycetes bacterium
GGTGGCATGAAAATGTCCGAACCAGCTGCAGATTTAGCTGCTGCACTTGCAATTGCATCCGCTGCCAAAGGTTTAGCGCTACCTGCAGATTTGGTTGCAATCGGTGAAGTTGGTTTAGCTGGCGAAATTCGCAAAGTTTCCGGCGTGCAACGTCGACTCGAAGAAGCGCTACGTTTAGGTTTTAAACGCGCATTTATTCCAGCCGGAAGTGACGTAAAAGTTCCCGGGATGGAAATAGTCGAAGTTTCCCGAATCGATCAAGCAATCGGAAAAGTTAAGATTTAAATCGCTTCTGGTTCGAGCGCTTCAGGAGAATCAGGAGTTCCGCCCTTTGGTTCACCTTTAAATGTGAACTGTGCGCTCTCTCCTTCACCTTCAACATCTACCAAAACAATTTCGCCCGGTTTTAATTCGCTAAACAAAATTCGCTCTGAAAGTGCATCTTCGATGTCTCGCTGAATTTCACGGCGAAGTGGTCGCGCGCCAAGTAATGGGTCATAACCACGTTTTGCCAGCAGAATCTTGGCATCTTTAGTAAGTTCGATACCCATATCTTTCGCTTGCAGACGCTTATCAAGATTGGTGATCATCAAATCAACAATTTCAATAATCTGATCTTGATTTAGCTGGTGGAACACGATGACATCATCAATACGGTTTAGGAATTCAGGACGGAAGTGATTCTTAAGTTCGTCACTTACCTTGCCCTTCATGCGTTCATAATTAGTCAAAGTGTCATCAGTATTAGCAAAGCCAAGTCCCAAACTCTTTGAAATATCACGAGTACCTAAGTTGGTGGTCATGATGATGATGGTGTTCTTGAAATCTACAGTGCGTCCCTGCGAATCTGTTAGACGACCATCTTCTAGAACTTGTAATAGCGAGTTAAAAATATCTGGATGTGCCTTTTCGATTTCATCAAATAGCACTACCGAGAACGGACGGCGACGCACCTTTTCAGTTAGCTGTCCACCTTCGTCGTAACCGACATATCCTGGAGGAGCACCAAATAGACGAGATGCGGTATGACGCTCTGAGTATTCAGACATATCAAGCTGAATCAGAGCATCTTCATCACCGAATAAGAATGAAGCTAGCGTGCGAGAAAGTTCGGTCTTACCAACACCAGATGGACCAGCAAAAATAAATGATCCGCCAGGACGACGAGGATCCTTTAAACCAGCACGGGTACGACGAATTGCTTGTGAGAGCGCTTTGATCGCTTGTTCTTGTCCAATCACGCGCTTATGTAATTCATCTTCCATGCGAAGTAAACGTGCCGTCTCTTCTTCGGTTAATTTAAATACTGGAATTCCAGTTGAAGCAGATAGCACTTGAGCAATTAACTCTTCATCAACTTCAGTAACCTGATCTAGAGCGCCATCTTTCCAAGACTTCTCTTTTTCATTACGTTCGTTGATTAAATTCTTTTCATCATCACGAAGTGATGCTGCTTTTTCAAAATCTTGACCATCAATTGCAGATTCTTTTTCGCGACGAACATTTGCAATCTTTTCATCATATTCACGAATCTCAGGTGGCACGGTCATGCGCTTAATGCGTAGGCGGGAACCAGCTTCATCTATTAGATCAATGGCCTTATCTGGCAGGAATCGATCTGAGATATAGCGATCTGCATAATTTGCAGCAGCTGCTAACGCACCATCAGTAATTGATACGCGATGATGTGTTTCGTAGCGATCGCGAAGACCTTTTAGAATTTCGATGGTGTGCGCAATTGATGGTTCTTTAACCTGAATTGGCTGGAAACGACGTTCGAGTGCCGCATCTTTTTCCAGATGCTTGCGATACTCATCAAGAGTAGTTGCGCCAATTGTCTGGAGCTCACCGCGAGCCAGCATTGGTTTCAAAATTGAAGCGGCATCAATTGCACCTTCTGCAGCACCTGCGCCTACCAAAGTATGAATTTCATCGATAAAGATGATGATATCGCCGCGAGTTTTGATCTCTTTTAAGACTTTCTTTAGGCGCTCTTCGAAATCGCCACGGTAACGTGAACCTGCAACTAGCGCGCCTAGATCTAGTGAATATAGGTGCTTATCTTTTAAAGTCTCTGGAACATCATTGCGAACAATTGCTTGTGCCAATCCTTCGACAACTGCAGTCTTTCCAACGCCTGGTTCTCCAATTAATACCGGATTATTTTTGGTACGACGTGAAAGAACTTGCATAACGCGTTCAATTTCAGTGTCGCGACCAATAACTGGATCCAACTTACCTTCGCGTGCTGCTTGAGTTAAGTTACGACCAAATTGATCAAGAATTGTTGATGAAGCTGGAGTTCCTTCAGCTGGTCCACCCTGTGAAGCTGGCTCTTTTCCTTGATAACCAGATAGCAATTGAATTACCTGTTGACGAACTCGATTTAAATCAGCACCAAGTTTTACCAAAACTTGTGCAGCTACACCTTCACCCTCGCGAATTAATCCAAGCAGAATGTGTTCAGTACCAATGTAATTGTGACCAAGTTGCAGCGCTTCACGTAATGAAAGTTCCAAAACTTTCTTTGCACGTGGTGTAAATGGAATGTGTCCAGATGGAGCTTGCTGACCTTGACCTATAATCTCTTCAACTTGGCCACGCACGGCATCAAGTGAGATGCCCATGGATTCCAGAGCTTTCGCGGCAACGCCCTCGCCTTCATGAATTAGTCCAAGCAGAATGTGCTCGGTACCAATGTAATTGTGGTTGAGCAAGCGAGCCTCTTCCTGCGCAAGAACAACTACGCGGCGAGCTCGATCGGTAAAGCGCTCAAACATCTAGGTGCCTCCATGGATTCAACTATTAGATAAATAGCCTAACCAAAAAGTTGGGAAATTTATGCCCCTATAAAACCTTCATCATGCGGGTATTTCCCAGCGTATTTGGCTTGGAGGACTCCAAATCGAGCAATTCGGCGATACCTTCGTCATAGGAGCGCAGCAGCTCCTGATAGACCTCTGGCTCCACCGGCGCACCCTGGATTTCATTGAATCCGTGGCGACCAAAAAATTCCGTCTCAAATGTCAGGCAGAAGATTTTCTTAACTCCAACTTCGCGAGCACGTTCAATTAACTGTTCCAGAATCTGATGTCCTACGCCTTTACCACGTAGGTCTTCAGTGACAGCGACAGTACGAACTTCCGCCACATCTTCCCAAAGCACGTGCATGGCTCCGCAACCAACTACTTCATCACCTTCAACTGCCACCACAAATTCTTGTACAGATTCGTAAAGTGTTACTGTTTCTTTCGACAGTATTCGTCGTTGCGGCGCATATGTATCAATTAACTTTCTAATACCTTTGACATCAGAAGTTTTTGCAGCGCGTACAACGATAGACATTAATTTTCTGGTTTCACTAACGGGAAAAGAATAGTTTCGCGAATACCTAATCCGGTAAGTGCCATCAATAAACGATCCACGCCCATTCCCATACCACCCATTGGCGGCATACCAAATTCCATTGCACGCAAGAAATCTTCATCAAGTGGCATTGCTTCCTCATCGCCCTTTGCACCAAGACGTGCTTGTTCTTCTAATCGTTCCCGTTGGATAACTGGATCAATTAATTCTGAATAGCCGGTAGCTAGTTCGAATCCATCAACATACAAATCCCATTTCTCGACAACGCCAGGAATATCTCGGTGGTGGCGAACTAGTGGTGAAGTGTCGACTGGAAAGCCCATTACAAAAGTTGGTTTGATTAAATTTTCTTTGCCAACATGTTCGAAAATTTCTTCAGCTAGTTTTCCGGTAATCCATTTAGGATCTACTTTCAGGCCCAATTTATCTGCGATTTTCTTTAATTCTGCGTATGGAGTTTGCGCAGTTACCTCTTGCCCCACACCATTTGAAATAACTTCATACAGCGAAACTTCTGCCCATTGGCCACCCAAATCAGATTGACGGCCATCATGATGTGTAACTACATGTGAACCGAAAACATCCATTGCTGCATTTTGAACTAATGAGCGAGTTAATTCTGCGATTGTGTGCCAATCTCCGTAAGCCTGGTATGACTCAATCATGGCAAACTCTGGTGAGTGGCTGGAATCTGCACCTTCGTTGCGGAAATTTCGATTGATCTCAAAAACTCTTTCAATTCCGCCTACAACGCAGCGCTTTAAGAATAATTCTGGCGCAATACGTAAGAAAAGTGGAATGTCGTAAGCATTTGAATGAGTTTTAAATGGACGTGCGGCTGCTCCGCCGTGCATTACTTGCAACATTGGAGTTTCCACTTCAAGGAAATCTTCATTAGCAAAAGTTTTACGCAATGAATTCATTACCTGAGGGCGGATGCGCGCCATTTCACGAGCTTGCGGACGAACTATTAAATCTACATAGCGCTGACGTACTCGAGTCTCTTCGTTAAGTTCTTTATGTTCGACAGGAAGTGGACGAAGCGCTTTTGAAGCAAGTGCAAATTCATTTGCCAGAATTGATAACTCGCCACGCTTTGAGGTAATTACCTCACCAGTTACGGAAACAATATCTCCCAAGTCAATGTCGGCTTTCCATGCATCAAGTTGCTCTTGGCCAACTTTGTCCAAAGAAAGCATTACCTGAAGTTCGGTGCCATCGCCTTCACGAAGATTTGCAAAAGCTAACTTGCCAGTGTCGCGTTTAAAAATAATACGTCCAGTTACAGATTCGATATCTCCGGTGGCAACATCAATTGCTAAACCCTGATATTTAGCGCGAATTGCAGCTAATGATTTGGTGCGAGGTACCGAAACTGGATAAGCCTCTTTGCCTGATTCAATAATGCGTTCGCGCTTTTCGCGGCGGATACGCAGCTGCTCTGGGAGTTCTAGATCTTCACTCATATCAGGCGCGAGTCTATCTAATAGGTGAATTAATTATTGCGATCGTGTATCAGGCGCAGCCCAATCAGAGTTAAATCTGGCTCGTGCTCATCCAGTGTTTCTGCCACGCCAAATATCAATGGCGCAAGGCCACCGGTCGCGATAACAGTTGGTCGTTCATTAAATTGCGCTTCTAATTCATCCGAAATTCTAGAAACTAATCCATCAACTTGTCCTGCAAATCCAAAAATAGTCCCAGATTGCAGCGCTTCTACAGTATTTTTTCCAATTACTGATTTTGGTTTAATTAGTTCAACTTTTCGAAGTTGCGCTGCACGTTGAGCAAGTGCTTCAACTGAAATTTCAATTCCTGGAGCTAACGCACCACCTAAAAATTCTCCCTTTGGAGAAACCACATCTAAATTTGTGGAAGTACCAAAATCAACCACAATTGCTGGCCCACCATAAAGAGTATGTGCAGCTAAAGTGTTAACAATACGATCTGCGCCAATTTCTTTAGGGTTATCTACTTGCAGCGGTACGCCAGTTTTAATTCCTGGTTCCACAATTGTGGTTGGAATTTCGGAGAAGTAAGTAGCAAACATGGTGCGCATCTCTCGTAAAACAGCGGGCACCGTTGAACACAATGAAATTCCTGTGATTTCAATATCTTCAATAAGTGCGCGCATCTGAAGCCATAACTCATCTGCAGTACTTCTTGGATCTGTTTTAACACGCCATGAATGCACTAAATCTTCACCAAGAAAAGTTCCTAAAACGGTGTTGGTATTTCCTACATCTATTGTTAGTAGCATTTTTTCTTCCTAGTACTCCATGTTGTCTATTAATCGGATACCGCCAATCCAACCCGCCACAATGGCTCGTTGTTTTGACGCATTACTGCTTGATACTTCTTGGAAAGTTTCCGTATCAATCACTGTTGCATAATCTGTTTTCCAAGCTGGTTCACTATCTAAAACGGCACGCATTTTTTCTTTTCCTGATTTCAAAGCTTTATAAATAATTACTGCCTTTTCGCGATCTCCAGCAGATAAACGGGTATTTCTAGATGACATCGCTAAACCATCTGCTTCACGAACAATTGGATGCGAAACGATTTCGATGGGTAGTGAATACTTAGAGACCATCTCTTTTATTAAGAAAAGCTGCTGGAAATCCTTTTCACCAAATACTGCAAAATCCGGATTAACTAAATCAAAAAGTCTTTTAACCACTGTGAGCATGCCACTGAAATGACCTGGTCTAGAAGCACCTTCAAATAAATCTCCTATCGGCCCAGCTTCAATGCGTACTGGCTCGGAAGGATAAATATCTTCAAATGTTGGAAACCAAACTTCGGTAGCACCTGCAGCCAGCGCAATTTCACGATCTTGCTCTGGCGAACGTGGATATTTTTTTAAATCTTCCGGATCATTAAATTGGAGTGGGTTAACAAAGACGCTAACCACTACTTCTGCAGTTCTTTTACGCGCAGCAGAAATCAACGCTGCATGGCCAGCATGCAACGCGCCCATTGTGGGAACAAATCCCTTTTCTGCCATTGTTAACTCCAGTCCAACTTTGGGTACCGGGTACAAGTAAATTTTATAACTTAGTTAGTAAATCAGCAATTTTTCCGTGAGTTAATAAGACTGCCTCCGGCTCAATTTCAAGCCATGGTTCTAACACGAATTTACGTTCGTGAGCACGTGGATGTGGCAAGGTCAGTTCTGGTGAATTTGAAAGCAAAGATCCATATTGAATAATGTCCAAATCGATAGTACGTGGTCCCCATTTGATGGTGCGCTCACGTCCCATCGCTTTTTCAATTCCATGCAACATATTTAATAACTCTATTGCTGGTAATTCGCTTTCAATAATGCACACTGCGTTTACAAAATCTGGTTGATCTTCATAGCCCACTGGTTTTGTCACGTAGTAACTAGATACTTTTATAACTTCGGTAGCTTCACGAAGTAGAGCAATGGCTAAATCTAAATTTTCTCTTGGTTCTCCAATATTAGAACCGAGCGCAATAATGCCTTTCATCGATTTCGTTCGATAGTTACAGCAATATCTAGTACTGAACCATTTACCGGTGCACTAGGTTTATGAATGGTTACTGAAACCCGATTAATCTTGTGAAATTCAAATAAAATGCGATCTGCAATTCGTCCCGCTAAATGTTCTATTAAATCGCAGGGTTCAGATTCAATATCTTCGGTTACTAAATCAACAATTGCTCCGTAATCAACGGTGTCATTTAAATTATCGCTATTTGAAGCGGCTTCTAAATCTAATTCGGCACAAATGTCGGCATAAAAGACTTGGCCATCGCGACGCTCTTCAGCGAATACCCCATGATGACCGAAGGCTTCGATACCAGTTAATTCGATGCGATCACTCATAAAACTTGCCCTACTAAATTAATGGCATCTACATGAGGTTTAACGGAATGGGTGCGCACACCCCAAATATGTTTTGTAGCTAACCAGGTTGTCAATGCAACTGAAGAACTTTCACGTTGCAAAGGTTCATTTCCGCCTAAAAATCTCTTGCGTGAACCGCCAACCAATATTGGAAAACCAAATTCTTTAAATTTGTCGATGTTCCTTAGAATCTCCCAATTTTGTTCCGCATTTTTTGCAAAACCTAGACCGGGATCAATTACTAATTTGGTCGGTTCAATTCCAGCTAATAATGCGGCGGCAATCTGTTTCGTCATTTCGTTAATAACATCCGAAACCACATTTTCATATACGGCCAATGAATCCATGTCTTTCGATTGTCCCCGCCAATGCATACAGATGTATTGGACTTTAAGTGCGGCCGCAGTGGCATGCATAGCTGGATCTGAAAGCCCACCGCTAACATCGTTAATGATGCTAGCTCCTGCGGCCACAGCCATGGCCGCCGTTTCCGCACGCATCGTGTCAACGCTTACCTTTGCACCACTTTTAGCCAGTGCATGAATTACCGGAATTACTCTGGTTAATTCCTCATCAAGTGATACCCGTTCTGCGCCCGGTTTAGTCGATTCGCCACCAACATCAATAATGGTGGCACCCTCTTCAATCATCTCCATGCCGCGAGCAATTGCTTTTTTAGGATCTAAGAATTCTCCGCCATCAGAGAATGAATCGGGCGTTACATTCAATATGCCCATTACCAAAGTCATGGCTAATTAATTCTTGGTAATTAAGCTTATTGCTTCGGCTCTAGTTGCAGGATTACGTAGCTCTCCACGCACTGCTGAAGTTACGGTACGCGCTTCAGCTTTTCTCACTCCGCGCATAGACATACATAAATGTTCACAATCAATAATCACAATTACGCCGGCACAATCCAGAATCTCTACCATTGCATCTGCAATCTGTGAAGTTAATCTTTCTTGAACTTGCGGACGACGCGCAAATACATCTACTAACCTGGCAATTTTTGATAAACCTGTAATTTTTCCATTCGGAATATATCCAACATGGGCGACTCCATGAAATGGAGTTAAATGATGTTCGCATTGAGAAAAAACTTCAATGTCGCGAACAATTACTAACTCTTCATGTCCGATATCAAAAGTAGTGGTTAAAACATCTTTTGGAGATTGATAAAGTCCTGCAAAATTCTCAGCATAAGCGCGAGCTACTCTGGCAGGAGTATCTTTTAAGCCTTCACGCTCTGGATCTTCACCTAATGCAAGCAATAACTCTTTAACTGCTGCTTCGGCCCGTTTGGCATCATAAGGATGCTTTGCACGACCACCCTCAGGACCCATTGATACGGACTCGACGCTATTACTCATTTAATCAGCCTTTTTGCGAGCTGCGCGCTTCTTTGGTTTTTCTACTGATGCAACTGGAATTGCAACTGGAGGTTGGTTAGATGGTTTACGTGACTCCGAACCGGTCCAAGCTGGACGCGGCTTTACGGCACGCACATTCGCAAAGATTTCTTCAATCTCATCTTTAAGTATTGTTTCTTTCTCAAGAAGCACCAATACCAATTCATCAAGAATTGAACGATTCATTTCCAGAATATCAAATGCTTCTTGATGAGCAGTATCAATTAATTTACGAATTTCAGAGTCAACTACTGCTGCTAAATTTTCAGAGTAATCACGTTGATGTGACAAATCGCGCCCTAAGAATGGTTCAGATGAATTAGTACCAAGTTTTATAGCGCCAATAGTTTCGGTCATTCCGTATTGAGTAACCATTTGGCGTGCCAACGCTGTAGCTTTTTCGATATCGTTGCTTGCACCAGTTGAAGGATCGTGGAAAATCAATTCCTCAGCAGCGCGACCACCGAGCGTGTAAGCGAGTTGATCTAGCAACTGATTGCGAGTCACTGAATATTTATCTTCATCAGGGAGCACCATTGTGTACCCCAATGCACGACCGCGAGGCATGATGGTGATCTTGTGAACTGGATCAGTATGTGGAAGTGCATGCGCTACTAGTGCATGTCCGCCTTCGTGATACGCAGTAACGCGACGCTCTTCATCGCTCATGACGCGAGTCTTTTTCTGTGGTCCTGCCATAACGCGATCGATTGATTCATCGATTGCGCTCATTGTGATTATTTTTTCATTATTGCGCGCAGTCAATAAGGCAGCTTCATTAAGTACGTTTGCCAAATCTGCACCAGTAAAACCAGGCGTACGTCTTGCAATTGCTGTTAAATCTAACTCTTCTGCAAGTGGTTTGTTCTTTGCATGAACTTTCAAAATCGCGGCACGGCCTTTTAGATCAGGGCGTTCAACTGGAATTTGTCGGTCGAAACGACCTGGACGCAATAAAGCAGGATCTAAAACATCTGGACGGTTGGTTGCCGCAATCAATATAACTTGAGTTTGATCGTCGAAGCCATCCATCTCAACTAACAACTGATTTAAAGTTTGTTCACGTTCGTCATGGCCACCGCCAAGACCTGCGCCGCGTTGGCGACCAACTGCATCAATTTCATCAACGAAAACAATGGCTGGTGAATTCTCTTTCGCGCGATTGAATAGATCGCGAACACGTGCTGCGCCCACTCCTACAAACATCTCAACGAAATCTGAACCAGAGATTGAATAGAACGGAACTTTTGCTTCACCGGCTACTGCACGTGCTAATAAAGTCTTACCTGTACCCGGAGGGCCGTAAAGCAAAACTCCCTTAGGAATCTTCGCGCCAAGTTCTTTGTATTTTGCAGGTGCAGAGAGAAAATCACGAATTTCTTCTAACTCCTGCACCGCTTCATCAGCGCCTGCAACATCTGCAAAAGTAGTCTTTGGTGCTTCATCATCTTGCAATTTCGCTCTAGAGCGAGCGAATTGCATAGCTTTACCGCCACCATTTGCATTACTCATCATCCAGAAGAAGAGCAGCGCAATAATTAAGAACGGCGCAACTGAAAATAAGAATGAAACCAGTAAAGATTGAGTTGGCACCACAACATTCCAACCTCTAGGAGGCGGATTGCTAGTTAGAACATCAATAACCGTAGGTTCTTGGCGAATTACATACTTAGCCTGAACTTTAGTGGCGCCTTTAATGGTGACGCCATCCTTCAAAATAACCTTAATTACTTGGTCTTTATCGATAACTGATGCGCTGGCTACCTCACCTTTAGAGATGGCATCGAGAATTTGTGAAGTGTTTACGTCAGTGAAGCGATTTGCTGCAGAAGAGATCTGGCCAAAGAAAGTTACCGCCAAAATTCCTAGCACAATCCAGAACAATGGACCGCGAGCAAATTTGCGGAAATTATTATTCTGAACTTGTGGATTTGATTTGCGTGCCGGTTTCTTCTCGGTCATCTTCTTCTTTCGTTCGCTCATGCGTATACGTGCTTTGCTAAAACTCCAATAAAATCAAGATTGCGATACTTTTCATCAAAATCTAACCCGTAGCCAACAACAAAATCAGTTGGTATATCAAAACCTACGTATTTGACGTTTACTTCAACTTTCGCCGCTTCAGGTTTACGTAGCATGGTCAAAATCTCTACGCTCTTTGCGCCGCGTGATTCTAAATTGGAACGTAACCAATGAAGTGTCAAACCAGTATCGACAATATCTTCCACGATCAAAACATTGCGATTAGTGATATCGCGATCTAAATCTTTAAGGATGCGGACAACGCCGCTTGATTTGGTGCCAGATCCATAAGACGAGACCGCCATCCAATCCATTTCAACGTGAGCATCCATAGCGCGCGACAAGTCAGCCATCACCATAACTGCACCTTTGAGCACACCTACTAATAACAAATTTCGACCCTGATAATCTTCCGCAACTTGCTTAGCAAGTTCTTTGATTCGGGTTTCGATCTGCTCTTTAGTTGCAATTACGCGTTCGATATCGCCAGCGACGTGTGCCTGCTCCACGCTCTCCCCTTCGTTGCTATGAGAGCGTTAGTCTGCCCGAAATTCTCGAAACCTTCACACCCGAAGGCAGGCTGACCTCGCCTTGCCCCTTCCAATTTGAGATTAGCGCCTCAACTTGCCCCACCTGTTCGGCGGAAAGTTGCGTAATACCGCGTTCAAAGAGCGCTAAGCGGAGCACTCTGGATCGGACCGCCTTTGATAATTTCGCGAGTTGGTCTACTTCAAGGGATTTATCACTTTGCCAAAATTCTGTTGCTATTTGATCTAGCGCATCTGCATCATCGCGCAAGAGCTTTGCACTTCTGGTTAGCGCTTCTTTGATCCCAGGACCTAATTCACTTTCCATAACTGGAAGTACATTCTTTCGAACTTTAACTCTTAAAAATGTTTCATCTTCATTATGCGGATCATTCCAAGGTTTTAAATTTAACTCTGCACATGCCTTTAAAGTTTGTTGACGAGAGATTTCCAAAAATGGTCTTACGTAAATTCCACTTACTTCTGACATTCCGGAAAGGGATCTGGCGCCGCTGCCACGTGCCAAACCAAGCAGCACAGTTTCTGCTTGATCATCTTTGGTGTGGCCAAGTAAAACCGCAACTGCATTATTTTCACGTGCACATTTTTCTAGCGCTGCATATCTAGCTCGGCGGGCGGAGCTTTCCAGACCATCTGTTATTTTCACTTCAACTTTTTCGATGGTACAAGGAATTGAAATTTGAGTAACAACTTTTTTGGCTTGATCTGCTGAGCCGTTTTGCAATTGATGATCAACTGTTACGCCAATAACTTTCAACGCAAGTTTTTCGCCTTCAATTTTGGCAACTTCTGCTAATGCTAATGAGTCTGCGCCACCAGATACCGCGACTAGAATTACATCTCCTGCCGAAAATTTTTCCAGCGTGGCTCGTACTGCACTTCTAAGTGCTACGAGCGCTTCCATTAAACGCGTCCTGCGAAAGGCATCAAACCTGGCATGGAGTACATATTGGATTTCACTAGATCTACTCGTTTATTACGCGCCTCCCAGACCATGCCATCTCCTGCATAAATGGAGATATGGTGAATTGCCGCGATTGAACCATTGTATGAATAGAAAAGTAAATCGCCAGGTTGCATCTGCGAAAGCGGTACATGGTAAGTAGCTACTGAATATAGAGCTGCATTTAAACGATCCCAATTTGGCCAACCTAAACCTGCATATTTATATGCTGCATAAACTAAACCAGAGCAATCAAATGAATCTGGACCTTGCGCACCCCATACATAAGGTTTCTTAGCTAGCACCTGTCGTTTTGCATATTCCACCGCTAGTGCGCGTTGTGCGGCAGTAGTACGAATTGTGGAGCGACCTTTGAAACCACGATCAGGCCAAATTTTCTTCTGATCGATAATGGTTGTCGCAATATTTGCATTCTGTTCTTCTAGTAAAGCTAGTTGGCGCTGTTGTTCCAAAGTAGTGCGAACTTTACGTGCCGCAATCAAGTCCGCCATCAATTTATCTTGCACGGCTTGCAACTTCGCAACTTCTTTTGCCTGAGCTGCACGCGCATCATCTGCGACTTTCTTAGCAGCTGCAACTTTTTCGGTTGCAGCGACCTGAGCTGCTTTAGCTTGATCTGCTGCCAATTTCGCAGCTTTAGCCACAATCTCAGCAGCTTTAAATCTTTTTAGTGCTTCGGCATTTGAAGCACCGACTTTTCCTAGTAGCGCAAGTTGATCAATAAGTTCTTGTGGGCCTTCGGCACTTAATAATGGTTGAATGTCAGAGAAACTGCCACCCATAATGTATGCATTAGCAGCTAGTTTTCCAATTTTACGATGGGCTTCATCTACAGCTTTTGCTGCTTCAACGGCATGTGCTGTAGCCGCATTTGAAATTTCGGTGGCACGTTTTAATTCCGCCAACGCAACATTATATTTAGCTTGAGCTGCATTAGCTTTCGCTGTTAATTCACGAAGTGAATCTTTTGCTTTAGATAAAGTTTTAGCTTGTGCATCTGCAGCAGCCTTCTTTGCTGCCTCTGCCTTCTTGGCGGCGTTAATCTCTTCAATAGTTGGTTTTTTAGTAGCAGCAATAGCTGGCGAAACAACACCAGTAAACAAAGAAATCGCAGCGAAGACTGCGATTGTTTTTTTGTGCATTCAAAAACCTCCGGGGATAGAGGTATAAGGATAAATCCCAGAGCGAGAGAAGTTCGGGATTTCCGATTAGTTGGCTACATCACGGCGCTTAAAAAGCGTCGCGGCAATAAAACTAGCTGCTAGCAAATAAAGGAAAATTCTTAAAAGAGCTTGAGAATAAGTAGGCGCATCATCAACGCCGATTGGCGATCCACCCGTAGCCACTACTGAGAGCAAATTTCCTGGCATCCAGTTTGCTGCCGGCTTCCATGCAATTGAGATGATGCTTTCAACTACTAATAAATATGCAGTTCCTATAGAAATCGAGCTAATTGGAGAGCGGAATACCAATCCCAACAACATGCCGATAGTTCCATAACCAATAGTAGAAATGAAAACATTTACAAACGAATGACCAAGCGCGGTATAGCCTGCATCAGTAAACCAATTATCAGTATTTACTTTGGCTCGACCAGAAAGTGCCACCGCTAAACCAATTGCTGTGGCCGCGCTGACAATCACTGATATCAATGCAAAAATCAACATTGAAAAATATTTTCCTAATAAGAGGCGAAGTCTTCTAGGTTGTCGTACTAATAAATTCCGTAGCGTTCCATAGGTATATTCCTGCGCAGTTTGCGCTGCAAAAACCGAGAGCGCTACCAACCCTAATAAGCCGTTAGAACTATTGAATCCGATAGTAAACCCATCTGAAAGTTGGAGCATTTCTCGGGTAATTCGATTACCTCGATCAGCATTTCCTGTTTTAGCATCAATAAGTAAGAAAAGTAATGAGGTAACTAAACCAGTTACAAAAACAACCGAACCCATAGTGCCCAAGAAAAAAGCACGACGCTTCAATTTTCGCCATTCGGCTAAAAAGATTCTCATGCTTCACCTTCAGTCATTTCGAAGAAAGTTTCTTCTAGCGAAGCTCTTACTGGAGTTAATTGAGACAGTACGATGCCACTTTCGAAAGCTAATTTATTTAATTGAATTGCAAATGATTCATCTGCATCAACTAGAACGTGATCTGCTTCCACAATTGCTTTATGTCCTGTTTTATTAATCAACTCTGCTAAGAAAGGCAGAGCATTTAATGTTGAAGGTTTCGCCAAAATTGTAGGCTTATTTCGGTTTAAGAGCTCTTCGATGCGACCTGCAAAAATTACCTGACCTTTACGCAGCATCACTAAATACTTCGAAATCATCTCCAATTCTGAAAGTAAATGTGAGGAAACAAAAACTGTTACACCTTGAGAGGCAAGTTTTTCTAGTAGATCACGCACTTCTTGAATACCTGCTGGATCCAAGCCATTTGTTGGTTCATCTAGAATTAATAATTTTGGATTAGGTAATAACGCAGCTGCAATTCCTAATCTTTGCTTCATTCCTAATGAGTAATTTTTGTATTTATCATTGCCACGATCTCCTAGACCGACTAGCTCTAGTAACTCCTGGCATCTAGAAAATGGAATTCCTCCGAGTTTTGCTAAAACTTTTAAATTTTCCATACCTGAGAGCGCGGGATAAAAAGCTGGTCCTTCAATCATTGCACCAACTTCATTTAGATATTTTTCAGGATGCGTAATTGAGTTACCTATGATTGATCCGCTGCCAGCGCTTGGTTTAATTAAGCCAAGTAACATTCGAATTGTGGTGGTCTTTCCAGAACCATTTGGACCTACAAAACCACAGATAGTGCCAAGTGGAACTTCAAAAGTCGCGTCATTTACTGCAAGCACTTCTCCATATCGCTTACTGAGATTGCTAACCGAAATCGCAGGTGAGTTCATAGTTGAACCTTCCCATAGAATTGCCCAATGAGTAAGAAGCCATGGGGTTATCAACCGGTAAACGAGAGACCGGCACCAGATTGGGATTTAAATCCACAAACTGAATCGGTTCGTGCTGGACTTGCGCGTTCCGGATTTGGCGAAACTTCAGAAGCGCTCTATTTAACAAGTGGTTTTACTTACTCTTCTGCTGAAGAAGCCGAGACTGCATTTAAAGATGAATTAGATCATTATTTATATGGAAGATTCGCTAATCCCACAATTTCCATGTTTGAAAATCGATTGGCTACTTTAGAAGGTGCAGAGCGTTGTATTGCTACTGGCAGTGGCATGTCTGCCATGTTTGCAGCAATCGCATGCTTGGTTGAAAATGGAGATCGTGTGGTGGCAAGTGCCTCTATGTTCTCTTCTTGTCATGTGGTTCTTACAGAATTCTTACCAAAATGGGGCATCACTACTGAACTTGTTAAAGGAACAGACCGCGAAGCATGGCAAGCTGCACTTTCAAAACCAACTAAGGTGGTATTTCTAGAAACGCCAAGCAATCCGCTTATGGATATTGTCGATATAAAAATGGTTTCGGAATTAGCACATAAAGTTGGAGCTACTGTAATTGTTGATAACGTGATGGCCTCTCCGGTTTATCAAAAACCAATTGAATTAGGCGCTGATGTGGTCATGTACTCAACCACCAAACATATTGATGGCCAAGGTCGCGTATTAGGTGGCGCAGTTTTGGGATCTGAAAAATATATAACTGAGCAATTCCAGCCATTTATTCGTCATACCGGTCCAGCGTTATCTCCATTTAATGCATGGGTTATGGTGAAATCACTCGAAACCATGTTCATGCGCGTTGAACGTATGAATTCAAATGCACAGATTGTTGCTGAAGCGCTAGAGAAAAATTCAAAGATCAAAGCAGTTCGTTACCCTGGTTTGAAATCACACCCACAATATGAATTAGCCATGAAGCAGATGAACGGTACTGGCGGTACCACTATTGGAATTGAATTTAATGGCGATAAAAACGCCGCTTTTAAATTTATGAATGCACTTCGAATAATTGATATCTCTAATAATTTGGGTGATTCTAAATCGCTAATTACCCATCCAGCTTCAACAACTCATCGCCGATTAGCACCAGAAGTACAGGCTGACATGGGAATTACTGAAAGCACCCTTAGATTGTCAGTGGGCTTAGAGCACGCTGACGATTTAGTTAAAGATATTGAGCAAGCTTTAAAGAAGTAACTGACCGACTACCAAAAGTAGTGAAAAAAGGGTCAAATAAAGAATTGAGAAGTGGAAGATTCTTCCTGCGACTTTCTCATATTCAGCTTCGCCTTTGCGTAATTTAAAAACTTGCTCTGCAAATACCACAGCTAGTACCAGAGTTAAGTAGTAACACCAGGTTGGTAAACCTGCGGTATAAATTGTGAGCACTGAACAGATAATCATACAAATGGTATGAAACCAGGTTTCAATATAAACCCGTTTACGAGATGCAACTACTGGCAACATTGGAATCTTGGCCGCTTCGTAATCATCTCGATATTTAATAGCAATCGCCCAAAAATGTGGTGGTGTCCAAAAAAAGACCACCATAAAAAACCAGAATGCAATCCAAGAAAGCGAATTAGTAACTGCGGCCCAACCAATTAACACTGGCAGACATCCAGCAATCCCACCCCAAACTATGTTTTGGTTAGTATTTGGTTTGAGCGCAACGGTATAGATCGCAACATAAAAGAAGATAGCAAGTGAAGTTAATAAAGTGGCAAGTGGTGTAGTAAATACCCAAAAAATAACTAAACTTAAAATCATTATTGCTGATGCAAATCTTGTTGCTTCCTTTTTAGAAATTGCACCAGAAGCAATTGGCCGATGTTTAGTACGCGACATCAATTTATCTGTTTCGGCTTCAATCACCATGTTAAATGCATTAGCCGCACCCGCAGCTAAGGTGCCGCCAATTAAAGAGGCAATCGTTGGCATCAATGGTGGCCACCCACCTGCGGCTAAAAAGAGCGCTGGTACGGTCGTAATAATCAAAAGCTCGACCACTCGCAGCTTCATCAGCTCGATATATGCGCGCATTGGGCTAGATTACTAAGCAAACATGACCATCTCTCCCATCTAATTCTCAGTTAAAAAGCCTAATTTTTACTCATGAGCAATAAACCTGAATGGTTCGAACTAGCAGATGAAGAACCGACCCCAAATGATGCACCTAAATTCAAATCTACAAAGCGTATGGCCAAGATCGCGCTTCTAACCGCTCCTTTGTTAATCATAGGTGGCGCTTTAGTTTTTGCGGAAGGTGACGAAAGCGATGACGCGCCAAAGATGGATACCACTATTCCTACTGCAACTGTGAACAGTTCAACCAATACAGGTCAAAGCAATTCAGCAACTTCAATTAAGGTTTCACAAACTTCTATTAAAAATGTATCTGCAAGCGCTTCTGGTGGCGTAACTAGTCCAGCAACCAATAATCCGACAACTAGTAATAAAGCTACTGGTGTTGGAGTACCCGCTCCATCTGGTCGTGGCGGCGAAGAACATGAAGGACGCGAACGCCCGCATCATGAAGGTGGCGAAAATGAGTTTGGTGAGGATGATTAAGTTTTAAAAATTCTCAGGTGACGGCGTCGGAGTTATTTCCGGCGCCGTTGCTATTTCCATTGGATATGCAATTTTCCCGAGCAACTTATCTATCTTTGATCGCGCATTTGACTCTGCATAATAATTTCGACCAATTCGATCAGCAATAATTGCAAAGGCATACTTATGTGGCCCTGATTCAATAAAGCCAGCCAAGCTAACGACGCCACTAATCGAACCTGTTTTGGCGTGAACCAATCCAACTGCTTGTGGCGCGCTCTTAATGAATCTATGTTGCAAAGTTCCGGATATTCCTCCAACTGGTAAACCTTCAATAGCGGCAGAAAATTTAGGAATTTCATTCATTTTGGTAAGAACCAGCACCAATGTTTGGGTTGAGATGCGATTTTCATGTGAGAGTCCACTACCGTCAATTGCATCAACTTTGCCATTACTAATTTCATATCGTGCCAAGACATCATTAAATACCAAGGAAATACCTTGACTGTTGTATCCATAACCTGCGATAGCAGCTGCAGACTTTGCTAAATAATCAGCTACCCAATTGTCGCTAAAAAGAAGTGTGTAATGGAGAATTTTCGTTAAATCTGGTGAAGTTGCGCTATAAACCTGCTCCGTAATGTGAGTGTTGGTTTGAGCGCTAGAGATTGGCACCCAGGATATTCGATACCCAACTTTTCGAAAATAGTTACTCATATTTACTTTGGTTCGAAGGGTAAGTCCGTAATAACGTATTTTTAAAGTACGACTTTTAGCAACTTTACGTATTTGATTAACTAAATTATCGCTCCAAACAAATTTCAAATTCTTAGCTAGTTTTAAACTAGGCGTAATTGATGGATCATTATCTCCCACAATTTGAAAAGTATTTTTTAAATCAGTTTTAAAAATAGAAGTATTAAAGGTTTTATCTGCTGGTAAAAATTCTAAGGCCGCAAATGCGCTCATTATTTTTAAAGTTGATGCAGGCTTTCTCAAACTATTGGCATCACGACTGTAAACTGTTTGACCACTATTTAAATCCAATAACATCATCGATGGATTACCGAGGGTCTTATCGCTAGTTAGCTCTGCAAATACCGAGGGAATCTGCTCCATTTTCAGAAAAGCTGATGAATTCGAAACTGGAACCACCAATAAGGTGGCAGATAAAATAATAGTTAAAGTTTTAGAGCGCATTAAAGAGATACGGCAATGAATACATTAAAAACAGTTAAGCCCAGCATGGTGCCCCAAATTAGATTTGATATCTTAGCTTTGCTCTGATTCTTGTAACCAAGCAGCATAATCACAATAAGCACTAGAAATTTAATGCCAACTTTTAGGTGACTGATTTCGTCATTTAGCGCTGAGTCAATTCCTATCAAAGCAAAGCCGGCTACTAATGCAGTTAAAGCCGCGTGCATAAAGCCTTTAGGTAAAACCTTCTCAGTTTTTGCAGTCTGCATCAGCAAAAGTACTAACATGCCCAGCACGCTGGCAACGTGCACCAACAAAAAGATAATTTTTGCAATTTCCATTTGTGAAGCCTCCTGCTTTGAAAGTAGAGTGCTCATTATGCCTAATACACCTGCGGAAATCGGCCCGGGAGAGTTCTATCCGGTCGTTGGCGTAGGCCCGCACCCAAAACCATGGCCTAGTGGCGCGCAATACGACGAAGAGCTCTTGGAAAATGGCGATCGACGAAATGTCTTAGATCATTATCGTTACTGGAAAGTTTCTGCAATTGTTGAAGATTTAAATACCAAGCGACATGGATTGCAAATTGCGATTGAGAATTGGCAACATGATTTAAATATCGGTTCGATTGTTAGAACCGCAAATGCTTTCAATGTGAGCGGCGTACATATTGTTGGAAAGCGAGATTGGAATCGTCGTGGCGCAATGGTTACTGACCGCTATTTAACAGTTCATCATCACCCAACGGTTGCCGAATTTGCCAAGTGGTGTCAAGAAAATAATTTGCCAATTATCGGCATTGATAATGTTGATGGGTCCAAGAAACTTGAAAGTGCAAAGCTACCCGAAAAATGTGTTCTACTTTTTGGCCAAGAAGGTGCCGGCATGTCTGAAGAAGGCATCGCTGCTTGCGACGTGTTGTATGAAATAGCTCAGTACGGTTCTACTCGATCAATGAACGCCTCTGCAGCTGGCGCTATAGCGATGTACCACTGGGCGCTGCAACACTTACCGCGATAACTCCTCTAACAACCCGGTAATTGCCTTATCAATCATTTCGTATACCGCTTCAAAATGTCCGATTGGCAATGAATATGGATCGGGCACCTCTAAATTTTCAATTTTGGCATCTCTAAGAGTGCGATCAAATTGGCGCAAATAGAAAACTTTGTGTTTCACATCTTCATTTGCTAGCGCCATCACATTTGCATAATTTGATGAGTCCATAACTAAGATTAAATCAGATGAGTAAAAATCATTCTTGGAAAATTTCTTTGCAGTGTGTTCATATTTAAGTCCATGTTTCTCCCAAGTCTGTTTGGAAAGAGGATTTGGACCTTCACCTACATGCCATGCACCGGTTCCGGAGCTATCTACGAC
>CAYYFI010000013.1:20387-25365 GCA_964471265.1 uncultured Actinomycetes bacterium
TGCAACATAATTAGTAATTGTAATCTGTGCGAGTGCGTACTTGGCTTTCGCGAAATTTAATCATCATCACCTTGATTTCTTTAGCGCAAGATGCCGCCAGTGAATTGATCTATCCGCTTCTACCGATATTGGTTGCCGGTGCGGTTGGCGCTGCACCACTTGCTTTAGGAGTAATTGAAGGCGCAGCTGAATTTGCAGCAGGTTTTACCAAACTTTATTCGGGCAAATTCAGTGATCGTTTTGGACGCAAACCATTTGTGGTTGGTGGCTACTCTTTAACTGGAATTGGAAAAGTATTCACCGTGCTATCTCTGAGTTGGCCTGGAATTTTTGCAGGTCGAGTTATTGATCGCATAGGTAAAGGAATGCGTGGTGCTCCGCGCGATGCCTTAATCCATGATGGAGTCAGTGATAAAGATTTAGGAAAAGCTTTTGGTTTTCATCGGGCAGGTGACAATTTAGGTGCGGTGATCGGCCCAATGCTTGCGCTTTTACTTTTGGCATTGCTTAATGATGATGTCAGAGCAGTTGCTAAATGGGCGCTTATACCCGCTTTACTAAGTGCACTCCTAACCTTTTTTATAAAAGATATTAAATCTCATGAAAGTAAAGTCAAATTTGTTAAAGCCCCGCTGAGTGCCAATTTGAAGCGAACCATTTGGATTTTAGTAGCTATTCAAGTTTCAAATATTCCAGATGCTTTATTGTTGCTGCGATTACACGAAATTGGTTTCTCTACCAAAGGAGTGGTAATTGGATACGCGCTCTATATGTTTGTGGCAATGCTGGTTGCATATCCTGCTGGAAAGTTAGCAGATCGGATGCACCCAAAAAATATTTATTTAATTGGTCTAATATTCTTTGCAACTGCATATATCTTGCTTGGGTTAACCAATAATCATGTGGTGGCTTTATTTGCATTAGTGCTTTATGGCTTTTTCCCTGCATTGACCGATGGAGTTGGAAAGGCGTGGATTGGAAGATTAAGTGGTGCGGAAAATCGCGGGTATGCGCAAGGTGCTTTTCAGGCAAGAATGAATTTTGCAGTTTTGGCTGCTGGAATATGGGGCGGTCTACTCTGGAGCAGCGGTACCTACGAGATTGCGCTAATAATTGCCGGAATTGGCGCTTTATTTGGCGCTTTCATCATCAGCCAATATCGACCTGACGCTATTTAATCGACGTTCAATTTCGAGAGCCTCTTCATGGCGATCAATTTTGCGCAAAATCACTGCAATTTGGCTTTCAATATCTACGATAAATTCAAAATCACGGGGCTCTTCTTCGGAAGCAGTAGTTAATACCTGATCTAAAGTTTCCAGCGCTTCATCATAATCATCTAGTAATTGCAGCGCTTTGGCGTATTCAAACATAGTAATAATTTGTCTGCGATGGTCATGTGCAGTTTCAAAAACATCTAGCGCCAAGCGTGAATGTTCTAGCGCTTCTTCGCCTTTACCTAAATGATTAAAACACGATGCGATTTTTTGTTCACAACGAGCGACATGGATTATCTCTTTATGTTTTTTATAGAGGGCACGCGCTTCTTCAAATGCAGAGATTGCGGCTTCGTATTGTTTAAGTTCGCGATAGGCACAGCCAATTAAATGTAAATCAGATGCTGCACCTAAATCATTTCCATCGACCAAATGTTCCTGGGCGCATTCGTTCATTGTGTCTACAACTTCTTGATACTTCTTTGATGAATACCACCATTCTCCTAATGTGCAGGCAAGTTCTAATGCAATCGGAGATTTATTCTTTCGAAGTAAGTCCACTGCCTTGGACATCGCGTTGGCTGCTTCATCCATACGTTTTAATTGATTTAAGTTATATCCAATTGCTGAATAAGCTTGTGCTAATTCTTCGTTAGCGTGATTGTTTCCAAGTTCAGTGTAAATATCTCTAGCGCTTTCTGCGAGCGCAAGTGCTTCGTCATATTGACCACGAGCATAAATTCGCGCACTTAATTCGTAGTAAGTATTTGCTCGTTCAATTCCATTAGTTTCTGGAATTCTTTCCCAGAGCATCTCCTCGGTGATGATCTCGTCATTCTCTTCATCAGACATCAGAACCTCCAAGTACTTTTGCGCGAACTGGAAGGGGAATTGCGTTGAACAATAGACCTCAAACATCTCGCTTCGTTGGACAAAACAACTGCGACTCGCATATAATTCCCCTTGTTGCAAACGATTTGCAAATACAAGGAGTTCGCATGAGCCTACGACAAATGCACATCCCCGATGGATTCATCAACTTTCCGGTCTCTCTAATATTCATGATTTTGTCCTTTGTGGGTGTAGGTGTCGCGCTCAAAGGCGCTCAAAAGCAACTGAGTGAAAAAAGTGCACCTCTTGCTGGGTTAACCGCGGTATATGTTTTTGCGGTTCAGATGCTCAACTTTCCTGTAGCTGCGGGTACATCTGGCCACCTACTTGGAGGCGCTCTAGCTGCAGTACTTGTCGGACCTTTTGCTGCCTCATTGGCGATCACTGTCGTATTGCTGATTCAGGGATTCGTATTCGCAGATGGAGGCCTTTCTGCAATCGGTTTGAATCTCTTTAACATGTCAATTATCGGCGTATGGGTCGGCTACGGTTCATTCTTACTCGTTAGAAAAATGCTTCCAAAAAACAAGAATAGCGTCGCTGTAGCCGCTGCATTCTCTGGATTTATATCGGTTCCGGCGGCTGCAACAGGTTTCGTTATTCAATACGGACTCGGTGCAACAGCCACATATGCCACTTCAACTGTATTTGCGGCAATGATAAGCACTCACGTTTTAATTGGAATAGGGGAAGCTATCATCACATTCTTAACAGTCAGGGTGGTGTTGGCAAGCAGAGCTGATTTAGTTTTTGGCTGGCAATCAGTAAGACCTTCATTGGAGGTTCGTAAGTGAAGAATAAGAAATTTTATATCTCAGGGATTCTTGCAACCATCTTCTTGTCAGGCATCCTCTCTTACTATGCCTCATCTAGCCCAGATGGATTAGAAAAAGTGGCTGACAAAATTGGTTTCATTGAAAACGCAAAAGATCACGATAATTCTGATGGGGTTTTGGCTGACTATGGAGTTAAAGGAATTGAAAACCCAAGATTAAGTGTTGGCATTGCAGGTGTAATTGGCGTGGCAATCACTGGCGGCGTGGCTTATTTATTGTTCTTAGGATTAGCAAAAAGAAAGCGATTGGAAAAATAGAATCCAAATCTTCGGATAAACATCATGGTCACCATCACGGCCATGATGTGGGTGAGCGCTTTTACATACACCGGCACTCTTTAATCCATCAACTTGCACCTCATGCGAAAATTATTTCGATGTTGTTGTTTCTCCTGATTGTAATCATTACCCCTATACAAAATCACTTTGCTTTCATAGGGTTTTTCACAATTGTGTTAGGCCTGGTTGTATTGGCAAAACTTCCAATAATTAAGGTGCTGAAACGATCAACTGTCGAAATTCCATTCTTGTTATTTGCGATATTGATGCCTTTTGTAAGCGCAGATAAAGAGCGGGCGAAAGTTGCTGCACTTTCAATTATTGCAAAAGCGACGATAGGAGTGTTGTTGGCAATTCTGCTTTCGAGCACTACCCCAGCTAGAGAAATCTTGCGCGGTTTCGAAACGTTAAGAATGCCTACTCTTCTGGTTCAGATAACCAGTTTTATGCTCCGTTATTTGAATGTAATCAATGACGAAATGGAGAGAATGACTGTTGCGAGATCTTCAAGAGGATTTGAGCCAAAAGGTATTAAAGATTGGAAATTCGTATCAGCATCAGCAGGTTCTTTGTTTGTTCGGGCATACGAGCGGGGCGAAAGAGTTCATTTAGCGATGATTTCTCGTGGCTACGAAGGAAAACTGCCTACATCATCAACTCCGACAGTAACCAAAGCAGACATGTTTAAGATTTCATTATTAATTTCACTACTTTTAACTTTGTCAATTGTTGAGAGGCTTATTTAATGGCGATTCCAAGTCTTGAAATAAATCAACTCGCTTTCGCCTATCCAGATGGCAATCAAGCCCTCTTTGGTGTTAATCTCAAAATCGAACAAGGCGAGAGAGTTGCATTGCTGGGACCCAATGGTGCTGGGAAAACAACACTTGTGATGCATTTGAATGGAATTCACACAGCTCAGCATGGCGAGGTCTTAGTTGCTGGCAAGAAATTGAATACAAGCGACAAAGAGAAATTGAAAGAGATTCGGTCCAAAGTAGGAATTGTTTTTCAAGACCCTGATGATCAGCTGTTCATGCCTACCGTAAGAGAAGATGTGGGCTTTGGGCCATACAACTTAGGTCAAAGAGGTGCGCAATTAGATGCCACAGTCGAACGAGCGTTGGCTCAGGTTGGAATGTTAGATTTAATAGATCGGGCTCCACACCATTTGTCATTTGGTCAAAGAAGACGAGTTGCGGTTGCAGGAGTGCTGGCGATGCAGCCTGAAATCCTAGTTTTGGATGAACCTTCCTCTAATTTGGATCCTGCAAGCCGCAGAGAATTGGCTGAAATTCTGAAAAGCTTGCAAATTACTCTCTTGATGGTCACTCACGATCTTCCTTACGCATTGGAGCTTTGCGAGAGATCAGTAATTTTATCTGGCGGTAAGATTTCAGAAGATCAAGAAACTAGAAAACTACTAAGTGATGAAAACACTTTAGCTAAGTATCGCCTGGAGTTGCCGGCAGGATTTAAGGTCGACTAAATAATCTAATTCGCTCTTGGGCAATAGCTGCGCCAAGCAACACAATCAATGCACCAAATGGTTCATTCCAAGTGATTTTTTCACCCAAGAAAATAATGCCCGCAATAACTGCAACCACTGGCGTTACGAAAGTAACTGATGATGCGATTGCGCTGCCGGCATCACGAATGATTTGGAAATTCCAAATATAAGCAACTCCGCTACCAAATACCCCAAGACATAACATGGAAAGCAGTGGAATTAATTTGAATTCATCTTGGGCTATAC
>CAYYFI010000014.1:0-24199 GCA_964471265.1 uncultured Actinomycetes bacterium
GTGTTAAGCACGCCGCCAGCGTTCGTCCTGAGCCAGAATCAAACTCTCCATAGAATTTTTTTTCCATAGATGGAATTGATTTGGCAAACAGACAAACTAACTGTCGTTAAATTTTGTCTTTGCTCAAAGAATCAACAGGTTCTCAATAATTAAAGAATTTACGCTTAAAAACGTAAGTTTTTAACTATTTGAGGCCTTTGATTTTATTTATATTAATTTCGAAAACAGCAAATAAAGCCGTTTTCGGCATTGACTTATGGCACGCTGTTGAGTTCTCAAGTTACGGTTGCGCACTCGCATCACACAATAAAGTGATCTGCTAGGGCAGCGGCCTAACTTATAACAGGCTCACGCACAGGGTCAAATCAACTTTGAACCAGGCGAAAAACCGGCATAAATCGGGCTTTTCTGCAGTACGTGCTTAAAGAATCAAGTCCGTTTCACTGCAAGGAGCGTAACTATACGCGGTTGACGCAAAAACGGTCAAATCGGGTAAAAAAGCTTGATTTATAAGGGTTTTTAAGCGATTACTTAACCCAAACCGCAGCTAAGTCGCGCTTGCCTTTTCGTAAAAGTGCAACTTTGCCGTATAAAAAGTCGCTTTTTTGGGGAGTAAAACTTTCATCGGAAATCTTGGCGTTATTGAGATATGCGCCACCCTCTTTAACTATGCGACGAGCTGCTGATTTTGAATCCACTACCCCAGTTGCCACTAATAGATCCACCCAAGTTGGAATCTCATTTAAGGAAACTGAAGTTGCAGGTAATTCTTTTAATGATGAGAGCAGAGTTTTTTCATCTAATTCCGAAATCTCTGCCTGGCCAAAGAGCGCTTTCGCAGCAAATTCAATTCTGGTGGCATCTTCAGGTGAATGCACAATTGATGTGAGTTCGCGAGCAAGTGTCCGTTGCGCTTCACGAGCCCCCGGATTCTCTTGCATCGATTTTTCCAACTCCGCGATCTGTTCCTTGTTAAGGAAAGTGAAAACTTTTAGGAATCCAATGACATCTGCATCTGGAGTATTAATCCAATATTGATGGAAAGCATATGGAGAGGTCATCTCTGGATCTAACCAAACAGTGCCTGATGCCGTTTTTCCAAATTTGGATCCGTCAGATTTAACTAACAATGGCGAAGTTAGCGCATGCGCAGTGCCACCTTCTATTTTTCTAATTAAATCTAGACCAGCCACGATATTGCCCCATTGATCAGAGCCACCTATTTGTAATGTGCAGTTATGGCGGCGATAAAGTTCTAGATAATCTAACGCTTGGAGCACCTGATAAGAAAATTCAGTATATGAAATACCACTTGCTTCAAGTCGGCTTTGCACTGAATCTTTGGAGAGCATTTGATTAACACTGAAATGCTTGCCAATTTCACGCAATAATCTCAGCGCCGAATAATCCTTTGTCCAATCGTAGTTATTAACTGCAATCGCTCCATTGGTTTTTCCTTCAAAATCAAGGAATTTTGAGACTTGCTTACGAATTCGTTCCACCCATTCTTGAACAATTTGCTCATCGTTGAATGTGCGCTCTTCGCTTTTACCGGAGGGATCTCCCACCAAACCAGTGGATCCACCAACTAATGCAATTGGAGTATGGCCAAATTGTTGCAAACGTTTTAATACCAATAGCACCACTAAATTGCCGCAATGAATGGATGGTGCAGTTGGGTCGATTCCTAAATAGACAGTGGTCGGCTTATCTAATTGCTCTATTAGCGCCTTTTCGTCTGTTGTTTGCGCGACTAATCCACGCCAACGTAATTCTTCAAGTAACTCTTTGCCCCTATTTTGATTTGAGCTCATATACCCATCATTTCAGAGAAATTCTTAGCTTCGTTGCTAATAATTGAATGTGCAGATTTTATCTGAGACTCTAAATCTAGGAATTGCTGCTTTAGTTGCGAAGGTGCAGTTCCTCCATGTGTAGTTCGTCCAGCAAGCGCTCCCTCGACAGTTAATACTTGTCTAACTTTCGGATCTAGATCTTTATGCGCAGTTGTAAATTCCGAATCAGTTAATTCGTGCAGTTGCTTACTTGCCGCTTCAGCAATTGCTACACATTTGCCAGCCGCTTCGTGTGCGTGGGCAAACGGAACATTTTTACGTACTAAATAATCCGCGATTTCTGTTGCTAAGGAATATCCTGTTGGTGCCGCATTAGCCATTTTTTGACGATCAAATGAGGTGGTTGCCACCATGCCAGTAACTGCTGGTAAAACTAAATTTAGAGTGTCGATGGAATCGAAGAGTGGTTCTTTGTCTTCTTGTAAATCACGGTTGTAAGCAAAAGGTAATCCTTTAAGCATGGTCAACACTGCAGTTAAATTACCTACTAATCGACCAGCTTTACCACGAGCTAGTTCTGCCATATCTGGATTCTTCTTCTGCGGCATGATTGATGAACCGGTTGAGAAAGCATCATCTAATTGCGCCCAAGCAAATTCAGAGCTGGCCATGATGCACCACTCTTCTCCAATTCTTGATAGATGCACTCCAACCAACGCGAGAATGAAAAGTGCTTCGGCGACAAAATCTCTATCACTTACTGCGTCTATCGAATTACCTATGGCCGCAGTAAAACCCAGAATTTCTGCGGTGGCTTCTGGTTTTAAGGGCAGAGAACTTCCGGCTAATGCTCCTGCACCTAAAGGACTATAAGAAGTACGCGCTAGCCAATCATTTATCCGGTCAAGATCGCGAGCGAACGCATGTACGTGTTTAGCTAATTCATGACCAAATAGAATCGGTTGTGCATGTTGTAGGTGGGTAAAACCAGGCGCTGGCGCATCTGCATATTCTTTCGCCTTAGCAAGTAGCGCACTTTGTAACTGTGTAATTAAATCTGCGATTTGTAGCAAATGGTCAATTGCAAAAAGACGAAGATCGGTTGCCACTTGATCATTTCGGGAACGTCCTGCACGGAGTTTGCCTCCAACTTCACCAATTCGTTCCATCATAGAACGTTCGATAGCAGAATGAATATCTTCGTCAGACTCTGAGATAAGGAATTTACCATTCAATACTTCGTTCATAATTGATTTTAGAGAGTCTTCAATTTTTTTGGCATCTTCAGAATTAATAATTCCGCTGGATTTGAGCACAGTTAAATGCGCTAGTGATGAACGCAGGTCATATGGCGCTAAACGATAATCAAAATGCACGCTGCGTGAGAGTGCGAAAACAGATTCGGCAGGACCAGTTGCAAAGCGACCTCCCCAAAGCGCCATTATTTGTTTCCTCTTCTCTTTTTACCTTGCGGCTGTTTATTAAATTTACCTAATTCGGTTAATTCTTTCGCAAGTTCTGCGCCACCATTGGATTTGCGGGCCACGACTAATACCGTGTCGTCTCCTGCTATCGTGCCAATGATTGATTTGATGCCGGAATGATCAAGATTCGATGCAAGTAACTGAGCGCCGCCTGGTGGAGTTCTAACGACCGCTAAATTTCCAGAAGCTTGCACGCTTAGTATCAATTTTTCTGTGGTTAATACTTTAGATAACGAATCATCTGATGACCTAGCTAATTGATAACCAGCGCTACCACGCACCGCACCTATTTCTTCTAAGTCTCGAGAAGCTGTCGTTTGTGTGACCTTATAACCAGCTTTCTTCAATTCTTTCACTAAATCAGATTGTGAATGTATGACACCAGATTCGACTAGTGCCACAACTTTGGCGCGTCTTGCGCTAGCGCTATTAACCATTCGATATCACCTCAGCAAAGATTTTTATAAATTTCGCACACTCTTTTTGAGTAACTATTAAAGGTGGCGCAATACGAATAGTGTTCTCATTCGGCGCATTCACCAGCACACCCTTGGCCAATAGGTAATTTGCAATTTCTTTAGCCCAATCTTGAGTTAGTACGATTCCAAGTAATAAACCTCGGCCACGAACTTCTGTCACTCCGTCGATTTTTAATAACTCACTTTTTAAGAACTCACCTAACTCCAACGACTTCTCATTTAAAGTTTTTCTTTCAATCTCATTTATCGAAGCTAAACCTGCGGCACATGCAACTGGATTTCCGCCAAAAGTTGATCCGTGTTCGCCAGGTTTTAGCAATTGAGCTGCTGGGCCAATTGCAATCATCGCACCAAGCGGTAGTCCACCACCTAAACCTTTAGCCAAGGTAATTACATCAGGTGTGATCTCTTCATGTTCATATCCAAACCAAAACCCGGTACGACCCATTCCTGTTTGTACAGAATCAATTACCAGCAAAGCGCCATTGTCATCGCAAATTTCACGGAGCTGACGAAGATATCCTGCCGGAGGTGTAATCACACCATTCTCTCCCTGAATTGGTTCGACGATCACCATTGCAGTTTTCTTATTTACGGCACGCTTCATCGAAGCGGCATCTCCATAAGGAACATATTTAATTTTTTCAATTATCGGCGCGAAGATATCTCGCTTTGCAGGTTGCCCAGTTAGAGAAAGCGCACCCATAGTGCGCCCATGAAAAGCACCGATAGTAGAAACAATACGTTTTCTACCAGTTTTACGAGATAGTTTTAAAGCAGCTTCATTCGCTTCCGCGCCCGAATTGCAGAAGAAAACACGAGCATCTGGTCTGCCGGTCATCTCAATTAATCTAGCCGCTAAATCTAAAGAGATTGGATTTGCGTACAAATTACTTACATGTGCCACTGTACCTATCTGTTTTCGCACCGCTTTGATGATTGCTGGATGCGAATGGCCCAAAACATTAGTGGCGATGCCACCAATAAAATCTAGGTACCTTTTCTTGTTATCATCAATCACATAGCAACCACTACCGGAAATCAAATTTATTTTTGGCGATCCATAGGTAGTTTGAAAAACAGATTCCCATTTAGCTTCTACTGTTTTCATGCAATGACCTTTGTTCCACCAACACCTGAGAGGGCTTCATCAAGCGCTTTCGGATCACGTCCATCAATAATCCTGACCACTTTGGCACCTTTTGCAATTGCATCTAGACAAGCTTTCACCTTTGGAGCCATGCCACCATCAAAATCATCTTTAATTGCTGCCAGTTCTTTTGCAGAAATTTCGTTTATTAACGAATCTCTATCTGGCCAATTTCTATAGATTCCCGGAACGTCAGTCATGAAAATCAACGAAGTGGCATCTAATGCGCCAGCGATTGCGGCAGCAGCTAAATCAGCATTTACATTCAATCCGTGCTGCGCAACTTCAACTTCGCCATCAAATTCTGCTGCAATTGGCGAGACCACAGGAGTAAATCCTGCTTCGAGTAAGGATTTTAAAAGCGTGGTGTCAACTTTCTCCACCTCTCCAACACGACCTAAATCTGCTGGAGTTCCGTCAACTAATGTTGTGAGAATGCTTGCTTGGATGGTTCCACCATCTCGCCCAGAAATACCAACTGCTGGAACATCGTGGGCACGCAAATGCCCCACAACTTCTCTTAGAACTGTGCCACTTAGTACTTGTTGCACAATCGCAAAAATCTCCGGAGTGGTAACTCGAAATCCACCAATGAAAGTTGACTCTAATTGATGCGTTTTAAGCGCAGCATCAATCTGTGGTCCACCACCATGCACAATGACGCAAGCTTCTTTCTCAAGTGAATTCTTGATTGTTTCTGCAAATGCACCTGATGAATCAGTCATTGCATGTCCGCCAAATTTAATGACAATCATGTGGCATACGCCGAATTCTCATGTACATAATCGTGGGTTAAGTCATTAGTTAAAATGGTTGCACTGGCCGAACCTGCATTTAGATTGATCTCGATTTCAACTAAGCGATTATCAAAATTAACTAAATTGCGATCCTCTGCAGGAGCACTTGCTCTACATACTTGGATACCGTTTAACTTAACATCCAAATTTGCTGGATCAAATTGAGCTTGCGCAGTCCCTGTTGCAGCTAAAACGCGGCCCCAATTTGGATCTTTTCCGAAAATTGCACATTTGAGTAAATTATTTCGCGCATTAGCACGCCCAACATTTACCGCATCAGATTCAGTAGCGGCATTAATAACTTTAATTGCAACAGTTTTTGAAGCGCCTTCGGCGTCTGCAATCAATTGCTCTGAGAGTGATCCACAAACTTTTAGTAACGCATCCAGTAGTAAGGGTTCTGAAATTCGCACACCACTTGCACCAGATGTCATCAATAAAACTGTGTCATTTGTTGAAGTGCAGCCATCAGAATCAATTCGGTTATAAGTCAATTCAACTGCGCGAGCGAAAGCACGTTTAGCTTCTTCTGGATCAACTTGGGCATCAGTCATTATCACTGAGAGCATCGTTGCCATGGCCGGTGCCAACATTCCGGCGCCTTTAGCAATTCCTGTAAATTTAGCACCTTGAACATCGTAGGAAGCAATTTTGGGTACCGAATCGGTAGTCATGATGGCTCTAGCACTGTCTTGCAGACCATCTTCATTTAATTGGATGCCATTAATTCCGCTGGCAATTTTCTCCATTGGAAGGGCAATACCAATCAAACCAGTGGAACATACAACTACTTCGCTGGCTGAGATCTTTAATTTCTCGCTAACTAATTCCGCAGTTTTATGAGTGTCCGCAAAACCTTGCGGGCCAGTGCATGCATTAGCGCCACCAGAATTCAAGATAACTGCACTGACTGCTTCAGATTTGGTAACTTGCTTAGACCAAATTACCGGCGCCGCCACAACTTTATTTGTGGTGTAAACAGCAGTTCCAAAATTAATTGGTCCAAGGTTTTGAATAATGGTTAAATCCAACCCAGAGCTTTTCAATCCTGCTGAGATGGAACCACTTCTAAATCCTTTAGGCAGATTCATGCGCCGATTCCAGTTCCGGTTAATCCGGCAAATTCATGAAGTCCAATCATTAAATTTGCATTCTGAATAGCTTGCCCAGCTGCGCCTTTTACTAAGTTGTCAATTGCCGCTGAGACAACTACGCGATTTGTATGTTGATCTATCGCCACTTGCATATGTACATAATTTGAACCAAGCACAGCACTGGTTTTTGGCAACTGTCCATCTGGCATCATCCAGATAAATTCTTCAGCCTGGTAAGCGTTCACGAATTCTCTTTTGACATCCGCTTCACTATTTAACTTTTTATTTAACTTTGCAGTAGTAGTTGCCAAAATACCGCGCGGCATTGGCGCCAAGATCGGTGTGAAAGAGATTTTCGCACCAGTTGCTTCTTCAATTTCGGGAGTGTGCTGATGTACTCCACCAAATTTATATGAAGTCATTGATCCCATAACTTCGCTTCCTAGCAAATTTACCTTGGCATTTCTTCCGGCACCGGTAGTTCCTGATGCAGCAACCACCACGATGTCATCAGCATCTACAAAAGGCAACATCGGTGCGATGGAAAGGGCAATAACTGTGGCGTAGCAACCAGGATTTGCTACGCGATTTGCTGCCTTTATTAATTCTCTATGATTTGGAAGTTCGGGTAATCCATACACCCAATGGCCTGCGTATTCGCCTCCGTAATACTTCTGCCACTGCGTTGCGGATTTCAATCGAAAATCTGCACCTAAATCCACAACTTTCTGATTAGCATCTAATTGATTTATTAATTTTGCAGACTCACCATGAGGTAGCGCTGTGAACACTAAATCTAAACCTTTTAGGTTCTCAGCTGTGGTTTCTATAAATTTGCGACCAGCGTAGTTGCTTAACTGTGGATGTACTGAAGTTATTTCTTCTCCGGCATTTGCCCCTGCGGTGATAACTGCAGCGTCGAAATCTGGGTGTCCGGCTAATAATCGCAGGAGTTCTCCTCCGGCATATCCGCTTGCCCCAACTACGCCAATTTTCATGGCTTTATGATATGGCGTTATTCGAATTTATGCAAATTTATGCATTTTTATGCATATTTATGCACGTACGGTAGCGCCATATCGTTTTAAGGCTTCAGCCGCAGCAGCTTCGCGCGCTGCCGATACTTCTTCGGTCTTTAGAGTTCGATCCGGTGCGCGGAAGACTAAGGTAAATGCTAGAGAAATTTTGCCTTCTCCGATCTTGTCATAACGATCGAATAGTTCAATTGATTCAAGCAATTCTCCTGCGCCAGTTCGTAAAGCTTCAGTTAACTCGGCGGCAGTAACTTTTTCATCGACAATCAGCGCAATATCTTGTACTGCAGCTGGCATTACTCCAACTGGTTTTGGTGATACTAATGGAGAAGCTGGAAGGGCATCTAAATTAATTCCCCAAGCAGCCGCGCGTTCTGGTAAAGCAAAATCAGATACCACTCTCGGGTGTAATTCACCGGCGTGAGCGACTGCTTTGCCGCCAACA
Organism: uncultured Actinomycetes bacterium; assembly: GCA_964471265.1. Lineage (GTDB taxonomy): Bacteria > Actinomycetota > Actinomycetes > Nanopelagicales > Nanopelagicaceae > ZLKRG08. The sequence goes on from CAYYFI010000014.1 coordinate 8,280, forward strand.
ATAAACTCTGCACAACGACCAGGATGCCAAGGCGCGAGATCGGAACGTTCAATTTTGTATTCCAATCCCATTAAATTTAGGAGTACCGCAACTGCTGAAACCGCATCGCTCCAATCGTAACTACGCGCTTTGCCTTGCCAGCTTTCATTATGTATCTGTCCTACTAGCACACCACAGACAAATGAAAGCTGAGTCGGTACCGATGCAAAAATTTCTGAAATTTCTTTATCACTAGGCCTTTTACCCGTAATTGGGAAAATTCCATCCTTTAACTCAATTGATTTTCTAAATATCGATCCCATTTCAAATAGTGCGAAGGACTTGAAGCCACGACCATAATTACGTTTTGCCGCTTCAAGCAAGCCAGGTAATAAATGTGGGCGAAGATAAGGTTGATCTTCGGACATCGGGTTTGCAAGTTTGTAACTTTCAGCTCGAGCCCCAACAAAGCCCATACTTTCAATCTGCGTCCTACTGACAAAAGGAAAATTTAAAATCTCGGTATAACCCTTGGCAACTAAAGTCTGCGCAATCACTCGGTCACGTTTTTGTGCAGGAGTTAATTTGGCAGAAGTCTTTCTAGGTGGCAGCGCTGAAGGAATTTGATCGTAACCAATATTTCTAGCTACCTCTTCAGATAAATCAGCCTGCGTGAAAAGTTCAGTGCGCCAAGTTGGTGGAGTAACCTTAAAAGCTTCTTTGCCTTCGACTTTGCAGCCTACTAGTTCTAGTTTCTCCTTGACCGTAGCGGCTGAAATTTCCAACCCAATTCTCTTTGAAACATATTCAGGGTCTAACAAAATCGCAGGTAAAAATTGCGGCGCTCCAGTAGTTGCGGTTCCAACATAATTTGCTTTACCAAGCTCAATTAATAATTGCGCGGCACGCGCGGATGCCATTTCAGCAAGAGTTGGATCTACTCCGCGCTCAAATCTTCGTGAAGCTTCTGAAGAGAGTTTATGTCGCCGCGAATTCTTAGCAATTGAAATTGCATCAAAGCGAACTGCTTCAACGGCAATTCGAGATGTTTTATCTGAAATTTCAGAGTTCTCGCCGCCCATAGTTCCAGCTAGCGCTAGAACTTGCTTTGCATCTGCAACAACTAAATCATCAGGATTTAGTTTTCTTTCCACGCCATCAAGAGTTTTAAGCGAACTTGATTTGCCAGCTCTGCGAATTTCAAGTCCACCACTAATTTGATCTGCATCAAAGGCGTGAAGCGGTTGTCCTAATTCCATCATCACATAATTTGTGACATCTACTGCTAGTGAAATAGCACGCATGCCACATTTCTCTATTCGCCGACGCATCCAAATTGGACTTTGCGCGGTTGGATCGAAATTCTGCAATGTACGTAGGTACATCACCTGTGCGCCATCTGAAATCTTGGCAGTTATCGGTGTGCCAGAATCTTTGAATTCATACTTGAAAATTGCAGGATCCTTAAATTCAAGTCCAAGGGCGGCGGCTATTTCGCGTGCAATACCGCGAATACTTAACGCGTATCCCCGATCCGGATTAACTGCGACATCAAAGATGACATCATTAATCTGAAGTAATTTAATGGCGTCATCGCCTGGTTTAGCTGAATCGGCTGGCAGAACGATGATTCCAGAGTGATCTTCTCCCAGGCCAAGTTCCCTTGCCGAACAGATCATGCCATTCGAAGTTTTACCGTAAGTTTCACGTGCACTTATCGCAAAACCACCTGGCAGTACAGCGCCAGGTAGTGAAGCCACGATCAGATCGCCAACTGCGAAATTTTGTGCGCCACAGATTACAAACCGAGTTTGCTTTTCGCCACAATCAAGCTCGACATAGCGAATTGCTTTTTTGTGTTCCTTAAGTTCTTCAATCGCTAAAACTCTTCCAACCACAAGCGGTCCAGTTAAGTCTGCACCTTGAACGATAATCTCTTCTACTTCAAAGCCGACACGGACTAAAGCATCTGCAATTTCTTGATCAGATATTTTTCCCGGCAATTTAACGTATTCAGAAATCCAAGATTTAGGTGCGCGCATTAAATTAACTCTTAACCTAAACCAAGTCCAAAAGCTCGAGAGAATCGAATATCGCCTTCGACAATGTCATGCATATCCTTAATTCCTTGACGCACCATAAGTGTGCGTTCTAAACCCATACCAAAAGCAAACCCGGAATATTCATCTGGATTTATTCCACAATTTTCTAGAACTTTAGGGTTTACCATGCCGCAACCACCCCATTCAATCCAGCGATTGTTAAACCAAACATCAACTTCTGCACTTGGTTCAGTGAATGGGAAGAATGAAGGGCGTAAACGAGTAACCGCATCAGCGCCGAACATCTTCACTGCAAATGCATCTAAAGTTCCTTTTAGATGAGACATATTGATGTCTTTATCTATTACGAGTCCCTCAACCTGACTAAAAACTGGACTATGGGTCATATCTAATTCATCAGCTCGAAAAGTACGTCCAGGTGAGATCACATAAATCGGTGGTTTTTGTGTCAACATAGTACGTGCTTGTACTGGTGAGGTATGAGTGCGTAGTACTAATCCTGATGAAAGTGGTTCTATGAAGAAAGTATCTTGCATCGTTCGAGCAGGATGATCTGCTGGAATATTTAGCGCATCGAAATTTAGCCAGCCGCTTTCAAGTTCGGGACCTTCTGCAATGGAGTACCCAAGTGATAAAAAGTAATCAGAGATTTCATTTTTTATAACTGTAAGTGGGTGCAAACCGCCGATATGTTCGCGAAGTGTTGGAAGAGTTATATCTATAACCTCTTCGAGCAGAATTTTCTGATCGCGAAGGTTTTCTAATTCTGAGGTGCGCGCATTTAATGCTGCAGTAATTTCTGAGCGCGCAGCACCTATGATTTTTCCAAGTTCAGCCTTTTGATCTGCTGGAACTGAACCAAGTGCACGGCTGGCACCTGATATCGGAGACTTATCCCCTGCGTGCGCAAGGCGAGCTGCTTTTAATTGATCTAAATCTGCAGAAGATGCAAATGCCGATTTGGCGTCAGCCACCCATTTATTGATTTCTGCAAGATTCACGTGCGGAATTCTATATGTGAACCGTTATCGACCGCGGGATATTTCATGCATCACGATTGCAGCTGCCGCCGCTAAATTAAGTGACTCTGCTTTTCCAGGCATCGCTATTGAGATGCGGGTGGCACCGGCCGCATTCTCTGAGAAACCCTCTTGTAAACCTCTGGCTTCATTGCCAAAGATCCAAATTGCCGGCGCCTTAAAATCTACGTCAAATAATGATTTCTCACCGCTACCATCTAATAAATAAAGATTATGTGTTGGGAGAATTTTGCGCAGGTCAGATAAATTGATTCCTGAATAAAGTGGGATATGCCAGAGAGAACCTGCAGTGGATCGCACAACTTTTGGTGAGTAAAAATCGACGCTACCCGGAGAAGTTACGACTGCAGAAATTCCCATGGCATCTGCAGTACGCAAAATAGTGCCAGCGTTGCCTGGATCTTGAATCTCATGTAGATAAATTACGTGACTTGCTGCCAAAGTTGAGATGGTGTCATTGCTTTGGATAGCCATTCTGCAAATAGCAATAATCCCTTGACTGGTAATTGCATCAGACATCGCATCGGCTACTTTATCCGCAACTTCTACTACATTTACAAATGAATAATTAATTCCGGCCTTTTGCATTCGGTCGGCACCAGTTTTTGTTAAATATAGTGTTTCAACTTCACCTTCAATAAGAAGAGCTTCTCGAACACCTTGGATACCTTCTGCTACGAAGAGTTTTGAATCGGTGCGTTCTTTCTTGGATGATAAAAGAGCCTTCACTCGCGCAACATGTGGCGACTGAAGGCTCTCAATCATTTTATTTCTTATTAGTTCTTTAACTAATTCTGTAACTAATTTTTAGACTAATTTTTAACGTGTGAACGCGCAACATCTACAAGTGACTTAAATGCTGCTGGATCATTGATCGCCAAATCAGAGAGAATGCGACGATCTACTTCGATACCGGCGCCTTTAAGCCCCTGAATAAAACGATTGTAGGTTAGGCCATTAGCGCGCGCCCCAGCATTGATACGCTGAATCCAAAGTTGGCGGAAATCGCCCTTCTTATCTTTGCGATCATTGAATGCATAAACCAATGAGTGTGTTACTTGCTCTTTAGCCTTTGTATAAAGACGTGAACGCTGTCCGCGATAACCGGCAGCACGCTCTAGTGTGGTACGACGCTTCTTTGCAGCATGAACGCCGCGCTTAACTCTTGCCATATCTCTGCGCCTTCCTTACTTCATACCTAGCATGCGCTTAGCAGCGAATGCGACCGGAGCTTTTGCAGCTGATTCTTGATCAAGGCGACGTGTTAAGCGAGATGACTTACGTTCAAGTAAGTGACGCTTTCCAGCACGTTCGTGCATGATCTTGCCAGAGCCGGTGACTTTGAAAGTCTTCTTGGCTCCACTATGGGACTTCATCTTTGGCATTTATGCCTCCTCTTTAACTACTTTTACATTCTGCTTTTTGGCTTTGCCAGCAGATTTATTTGGACCAAGAACCATGGTCATATTGCGTCCCTCTTGCTTAGGAGCGAACTCAATATTTGCAATATCGGTTACGTCTTCTGCAAGTCTTTGCAAAAGGTTGTAACCAAGTTCTGGCCTTGATTGTTCACGACCACGGAATTGGATAGTCACCTTCACTTTGTCGCCAGCTCCGATAAATTTAATGACCTGATTACGTTTTGTTTCGTAATCATGGGTTTCAATTTTCGGTCGAAGTCGTATCTCCTTAACCACAATGTGGGTCTGGTTTTGACGTTGTTCGCGGGCCTTCTGCGCCATCTCGTACTTGTATTTACCAAAGTCCATGATTTTGCAAACTGGTGGATTTGCATCGGGTGCGATCTCTACTAGATCTAATCCGACTTCATCTGCCATTTGTAACGCAGTTGCGGTTTCAACTACTCCGACTTGTTCGCCGTCATAATTGATTAAACGAATCTGCGAAACGCGAATGCGATCGTTGATACGTGGTTCAGTGCTGATGATTTCTCCTTCTTACGTGGTTATTAACATGCAAACGCGCAAGAAAAGAGCAAAGAAGAAACTTAAGTTTCTTTTTTGACTTTACCAGACCGTCGCAACGGTTTAGGTGGGATTTCTCCTCTTGCGGCATATAGCCGGTCAATGAGAGAAGTTTAAGGTGATAGCGCCAAAGGGCCAAATCGAGCGGGATTTAACCACCCATTGCATGGAAACCACCATCAACATGGATGATTTCGCCGCTGGTTGCAGGTAACCAATCAGAGAGCAAAGCGATTGCGCCTTTTGCAGCCGGGATTGGATCAGTTACGTCCCAACGAAGTGGCGAACGCAAATCCCAGAGATGTTCAAATTGTTGAAAATCTGGAATTGATTTTGCTGCGATAGTTGAGATTGGTCCAGCTGCAACTAGATTAAAACGAATATTTTCTGGACCAAGGAATTTTGCTAAGTAACGGTTTGTTGATTCAAGCGCTGCCTTTGCCACACCCATCCAGTCATACTTTGGCCAAGCAACTTGCGCATCAAAATCCATGCCCACTACTGAAGCTCCAGTTGCTGGGAACAATGGTTTACAAGCCATTGTCAAAGATTTGTATGAATAGGCAGACACTTGAATTGCGGTAGCAACATCTGGCCATTCGGTACTTAGAAATTTGCCACCTAATGCTGATTCTGGAGCAAAGCCAATGGAATGTACTACTCCATCTAAATGAGGAAGATGCTCTTTAACGCGATCTGCCAGCGTTGCTAAATGCTCATCATTTGTAACATCTAATTCAATAACAGCAGCGGGCTTTGGTAGGCGCCCTGCGATTCGAGTGGTGATGCTCATCGCACGACCAAAAGAAGTAAGCAAAATTTCAGCTCCTTCTTCTTGTGCTAAACGTGCGACGTGAAATGCGATCGAAGTATCAGTTAAAACACCAGTGACTAGAATCTTTTTGCCATCAAGTATGCCCATTTAGTGTCCCATTCCTAATCCGCCATCTACCGGAATTAACGCTCCGGAAATATAACTTGCCGCATCTGATGCAATGAATGATACGACCGCTGCGATCTCATCAGCGGTGCAAAATCGCTGCATCGGAACTGCTTTTGCAATTTCATCACGTCTAGCTTCTGTTAATTCAGCAGTCATGTCAGTTTCGACAAAGCCAGGCGCTATTACATTTGAGGTAATTCCGCGACTGCCTAATTCCCTTGCAAAAGATCTAGCCATACCTAACAAGCCAGCTTTGCTTGCTGAGTAATTAACTTGTCCTGCTGAACCAATACCTCCGACAACAGATCCGATAAATATGAGTCTTCCCCGTTTAAGTTTTAATAACCCTTTGGTAGCACGACGTGCCGTTCTAAAAGCACCACCAAGATTTGCATCAATTACATCATTGAAGTCTGCATCAGACATGCGCATCACTAAACCATCTTTGGTGACGCCAGCATTGCAAACGATTACCTCAGGAATTCCGTATTTGGTTTCGCACTCCGTGAAGCCTGCATCAACGCTTGCACTATCAGTGACATCCATTTTGACGGCATTAAAGTCAGCAGGAGCTAAACCGGAGCGATAAGTGATTACCACATCAAAACCCGCTGACTTTAATGAGTTAGCGATAGCTAAGCCGATTCCACGATTGCCGCCAGTGACGAGGGCTACTTTTTTCTCTGCGCTCACGCCGATAATTTACCAATTACTGATGCGTAACCCTATTCTTTGCTTATGAACGAGAAGCCAGTTTCAATTTCTAGCGCCAAATTTGCGCATAGTGAAGAAATGCCTGGCCGCATGAAAAAATATTTAATTTCAATGTTAATACGTACCGCTTGTTTTATCGGCGCTATTTTCACAGATGGCGTTCTACGTTGGATCTTGATTGCCGGATCCGTAATTTTGCCTTATATCGCCGTAGTGATTGCCAACGCTGGACAAGAGCAGAATTTCCAGCCAGATGAAACATTTGAGAATAAGAAACAAATTGAGTTCTAAAGAATCTCACTCATTATTCAAATCATTCATTTCGATAATTTTGGTGGGACTATGTTTGGTTGCCGCTAATTGGCAATATCAACGAGGTGTGAACCGGCACGCAGATAATTTCAAGATTGAATCAAATACTTCACTGCCTACGATTTCGCTTATTGAGTTGCAAAATCTGGACAAAAATGAATGGCGCACTGTTACCGCAGAGGGTGCTTTTGATACAAAACATGAGGTACTACTTCGAAATAGATACAATGACAATGGTGTCTATGGTTACCAATACCTCACGCTATTCAAGAGTAACAATTTGCAGTTTTGGGTTGACCGTGGCTGGATTAAAGCCGGTGCTAACGCTACCGAAAGACCGCAACTTCCAGATACTCCGAAAACTGAAATAAAAATAACGGGAAGAATTAGATTAGATTCTTCTTTGCCTCGGGGTTCTTTCTTTGCCTTACCTGCTAATGGCAACCTGGTAAGTAGTTGGAATTTAAAATCTAAAGTTGAAACCGAAGAGTTCTACCTTGATCTAATTTCAGGTGAAGGAGTTACCCCAGCCGTACCGGCACAATTACCAGAACTTAGCGATGGGCCTCATATGGCTTATGCATTACAGTGGCTATTTTTTGCTGGATTGATTATTTACGGCCGAATCTTAATTAGAAAAAGATAAATCTTGGCGTTGGTAAAGCTCGCTATATAAGCCACCGGCTGCGACCAGTTCATCGTGTCGCCCGCGCTGTTCTATTAGTCCTTCATTCAAAACCAAAATTTGATCTGCTTCTTTGATTGTGCTTAAACGATGGGCGATGACGATACTGGTGCGTCCTTTGAGCGCTGCTTTCAAAGCCGCTTGTACTAGCGCTTCATTTTCCGAGTCTAAATGCGCAGTAGCTTCATCCAAAATCACAATACTTGGTGATTTAAGTAGAAGTCGTGCGATTGCCAGTCTTTGTTTCTCTCCACCAGATAGTCGATGTCCTCGTTCGCCAACCATTGTTTCAAGACCATTTGGTAGAGATTGAATCAAATCCCAAATCTGAGCAGCTTTGCAAGCTGATTCCATTTCTTCTATGGTGGCATCCGCTTTTGCGTATCGTAAATTTTCAATAATTGTGTCATGAAATAAATGTGAGTCTTGCATGACAACACCGATATTGGCGCGCAATGATTCACCAGATATATTGCGAATGTCGTCACCATCAATTGAAATTGTTCCAGACGTGACATCGTAAAGTCGTGGCAAGAGCGCACTGATAGTAGTTTTTCCAGCACCTGAAGTTCCTACTAAAGCAGTCATAGTCCCTGGCTCTACTACAAAAGAAATACCTTTTAAAATCTCACCACTTTGAATACTTTCCGGCTTTGCTGCGCCTTCCAAAGAAGCAAGTGATATTTCTGAAGACTTGGGATAAGAAAAATGCACCTCTTCAAACTCAATTTTCGGATTACTTGAATTTAAAAGCTTTGCATCAGGGCGATCTTTCACCATCGGCTCTAGATCTAAAACTTCAAAAACTCTTTCAAAGGAAACTAAAGCGCCCATAACATCTACACGAACTGAAGATAGTGCTGTGAGCGGTCCATAAAGTCTTGCTAGCAAAGTAGTTATGGCTATTAATCCGCCAACGGTCATTTCTCCAGCAATCGATAGGTGACCGCCTACGCCATAAGCGATCGCAGTGGCTACTGAAGCTACGGAAACTAATGCAATAAAGAAGAACGTATTTAGCATCGCCATATTGATTCCGATATCAGCTACTTTACGGGCGCGTGATCTAAATAAGGCAGCTTCTTTTTTTGGATTTCCATACAGTTTTACTAGCAGCGCACCTGACACATTAAATCGTTCGGTCATGGTGCTGGACATATCTGCATTCAATTCGAAGGACTGCTGGGTGTATTGCTGAAGTTTGCGGCCCACAAATCTAGTTGGCGCTAAAAAGACCGGCAAAAGAAGTAAAGAGAGCAAAGTTATTTGCCAGCTAAGACTAATCATGGTGACAAGCAACAAAATTAACGTAATCGCATTACTAATTACCCCTGAAAAAGTCGCCGTGAAAGCTCTCTGTGCTCCAATAACGTCTGTGTTGATTCGAGTGATAAGTGCACCAGTTTGAGTGCGGGTAAAGAAAGCAATTGACTGTGATTGAACATGTTCGAAAACTTGTGATCGTAAATCGTAGATTAAACCTTCGCCTATTCTTGAAGACCACCATCGAATTACAATGTTGAAAGCGGCGGACAAAACTGCAATCAGTCCTACTAGTAACGCCAATTCAGTAACTAAAGCTGCATTTTTGGGGATTACCGCATCGTCAATTAAACGTTTTAGCAATAAAGGAGTTGCAATTGTTAAAGCTGCATCAACAACTAGAGCTAGGAAAAAAAGAAGAAAAATAGTTCGGTATGGAACGGCATACTTCAGAATGCGCTTTATAGTCCCGGGTTTTAATTTTGCATCTTTAACAGATTGATCGCTAGTTAAAGCGCGCATGGCCATCCAGCCAGCATGCATAGACACTTAAAACGCTCCTAAGCTGTTACAAATAATTAGACGGTGAAACCTAGTGCGCGAAGTTGATCTCTTCCATCATCGGATATCTTGTCTGGGCCCCAAGGCGGCATCCAAACCCAATTGATTTTCACATCATCTGTGATTCCCGCAAGTGCAGCGCGAGTTTGATCTTCTATTACATCTTGTAGTGGGCAGGCTGCAGATGTCAGTGTCATATTGAGAACTGCGGTGTTGTTATCGTCAACCATAATGTCGTAAATCAAACCTAAATCAACCACGTTGATTCCTAGTTCTGGATCCACCACATCTTTCATAGCTTCAGTTACATCATCTACTTTTGCACTCATTTATCTCTCCCCGACTTGAGTTACTGCATCTTTGTAAGCCATCCAACCCAATAGTGCACACTTTATACGAGCTGGATACTTTGAAACACCTGCTAAAGCCACACCATCTTCGAGAATCGCTTCATTTCCGGAATCTTTACCTTTGCTCTGCATCATCTCTACAAATGAGTTGAGAACCGCATCTGCCTCAGCAACCTCTTTACCAATCAAAAGGTCGCTCATAATAGAAACGCTGGCTTGCGAGATTGAGCAACCCACACCTTCCCAAGTGATGCTGGCAATTTTTGTACCTTCCAATTTAAGTGAGAGCGTAATCTCATCGCCACAACTTGGATTGATGTGGTGTACTTGAATGTCGCCGGCAATTAAGCCCTTGTGATGTGGCCGCTTGTAATGATCAAGAATTACCTCTTGGTATAGCGAATCTAATTGCATTTAACGCTCCAAAAAATATTTCTTGGCATCTTGAATTCCAGATAACAGTGCATCAATATCTGATAAATCGTTATAGAGATAGAGCGAAGCTCTAGTAGTTGCTTGGACTTTAAATTTTCGTGCCAGTGGCCAAGCGCAATGATGTCCAGTACGAACCGCCACCCCTTTAGAATCTAAAAACTGCCCCAAATCATGAGGGTGGATTCCTGCCACCGTAAATGAAATAGTGCCACCGCGATCAACTAAATTATCTGGTCCAAAGATTTTTAAATCTTTAATGTCACTAAGTCCTGCTAATAAAGTTTTAGTTAAATATAATTCGTGTTCGTGGATTGAATTTAATCCAATTTTACTTAAGTATTGTAAAGCTGCACCAAGACCTATTGCTTGGGCCATATTTGGTACTCCTGCTTCAAATTTCTTTGGAGCTGGCGCCCAAGTGGCATCAGTCATCGTTACATTTTCAATCATCGAACCACCAAATAGGAAAGGTGGTAATGCTTCCAAATTCTTTCCCCAAAGCACTCCAACGCCGGTAGGCCCAAGCGCTTTATGACCGGAGAAAGTTAAGAAATCCACACCTAACTTTCTTACATCTACTGCCATGTGTGGCACGGATTGGCAGGCATCAAGCAATACTAATGACCCTACTGATTCTGCTTTTTTAACAATCACTTCTAATGGATTAATCGTTCCCAGCACATTTGATTGATGAGTGATTGCAACAATTGCTGTATTGGAAGTAATGATTGAATCTATTTTTGATAGATCTAATCGGCCCTCTGGAGTCACTTCAAACCAGGTAAGTTCAGCGCCAGTTCGTTTAGCTAATTGCTGCCAAGGAATTAAATTTGCATGATGTTCCATTTCAGAGACCACAATGCGATCTCCTGGTTTTATTTTTTCAGTCAGCGAATAAGCAACTAAATTAATAGATTCGGTTGCACTTTTTGTGAAAACTATTTCATCACTTTTAGCTCCGATAAATTCAGCAACTATTGAACGTGCATTTTCAAAGTTTTCCGTAGCTTCTTCAGCCAACTGATGAGCGCCTCGGTGCACCGCAGCATTATTGAAGCGGTAGAAATTGCTTTCAGCATCAATTACCTGATTGGGTTTTTGAGCTGTTGCCCCACTGTCAAGATAAATCAGGCGTTGGCCATCACGAACTGTTCGATCAAAGATCGGAAAGTCCTTCTTGATAGCGGAGACATCGAGCATTACTTGGTTACATACTCCTCGTAACCTTGCTCTTCTAATTTCTCTGCTAATTCTGGTCCGCCTTCTTCGACGATACGACCATTAGCAAACACATGCACAAAGTCAGGTTTGATGTAACGCAAGATGCGGGTGTAGTGAGTAATAAGTAGCACACCTAGATTATTTTCGGCTTTAGCTCTATTTACGCCTTCAGAAACAATTTTTAACGCATCTACGTCAAGACCTGAATCGGTTTCATCAAGAATCGCAATCTTTGGCTTGAGTAATTCTAATTGCATAATTTCATGGCGCTTTTTTTCTCCGCCTGAGAATCCTTCATTAACGCTGCGTTCTGCGAAAGCTGGATCAATTTTTAGCGCAGCCATTGCATCTTTAACTTCTCCAACCCATTTACGAACATTTGGCGCTTCGCCACGCAAAGCTGTCGCTGCCGTACGCAAGAAATTTGAAACTGAGACACCAGGAACTTCAACTGGATATTGCATTGCAAGAAACAAGCCAGCTTTGGCACGCTCATCAACGCTCATCTCCAAAATATCTTGTCCATCTAAATGCACACTGCCGCCAGTTATTTCATATTTAGGATGGCCAGCAATTGAATACGCCAGAGTTGATTTACCAGAGCCATTTGGCCCCATGATTGCATGAGTTTCGCCTGAATTTACCGTTAAATCAACGCCCTTCAAGATCTCTTTCTGACCATTTTCAGTGTTTACAACTACTTGTAGACCACGAATTTCTAATTTGCTCATTCTTCTCTCCTATTAGATCTCTACTGCGACGTTATTACCGTCAATTGAAACTGGATAAGTTTTAACTGGCTGTGAAGCTGGTGGAGTTAATGCAACTCCGGTTCGAATATCAAATTCTGCTGAATGCAACCAACATTCAATTTTGTAACCATTTTGTTCGCCTTCAGATAAAGCGGCGTCCTGGTGGCTGCAATTATCCTCAATTGCAAATACCTCGTCGCCAACTCGAGCAACACAGATATCTTTGCCATTTTTTGAAAGTCTTACTGGTTTGCCTTCGACAATAGAATCCAACAGTAGGTCCGACATTACTTGCCTACCTTTTCTAATTCGGCATCAATATGAGCCATCAAACGCTCTTCGATCTCTTCATTCTTAATCTGACTGATAATTTCGTTGAAAAAGCCCCGAACAACTAGACGTCGGGCATCATCAATGTTGATACCGCGAGACATTAAGTAAAAGAGTTGTTCATCATCGAATCGACCAGTGGTAGATGCGTGGCCCGCTCCAACAATTTCGCCAGTTTCAATTTCAAGATTAGGAACTGAATCCGCACGCGCACCATCAGTTAACAGTAGGTTGCGATTTAGTTCGTAGGTGTCGGTTCCTTCTGCGGCGGCGCGGATAAAAACATCGCCAAACCAGACGGTGCGAGCAGATTCCCCGGCTAAAACACCTTTGTAATTTACGCGAGATTTTGCATTAGGAACTAGATGGTCTACATGTAATCGATGTTCTAAATGTTGACCAGCAGATGCAAAGTAAACACCTTGCAGATCAGCATCGCCTCCTGGTGCTTTAAATTCAACAGTAGGCAGAATACGGACTAGTGAACCACCAATAGTTACGGTTATAGATTTGAAAACCGCATCCTTATCGATAATCGCATGGTGACGGGCTGCGTATACCGCATCCTGATCGAACTCTTGAAGCGTTACAAAAGTTAAATTAGCGCCTGGTTCCAGAATCAATTCGATGTCTTCAGCAATTAATGAATTCCCGGTATTTTCAATAATCAAAGTTGCTTTGGCAAACTTTTTAACGATGATCTGAACCCGAGAATATTCCGCATCTTTGATTTCATTGCGTCCAAGAATTACTGGTTCATTTAGCTCGCCATCAATAGTAAGTTTCGCAATAGTTGGAGCACCTACTACGCGCTGCACGATAACGTCATCGCTACTTGTGGTATGAATATCAGAAGTGACTCGCTCGAAAGTTACTCCCCCTGGAAGTTTCTTTGATACCAATGAATGCGCATCGCCGATAACCGCGCTTCCATCGTGTAACCCTTTTAGTTTTGCAAGAGGTGTAAAACGCCAAGCCTCTTCACGGCCAGTTGGGGTATGAATAATGTTGGTATTTAACATTAGCCAACTGCACCTTCCATCTGAAGTTCAATTAAACGATTGAGTTCTAACGCGTATTCCATTGGCAATTCGCGCGCAATAGGTTCGATAAATCCACGGACAATCATGGCCATCGCTTCATCTTCCGTTAAACCACGTGACATAAGATAGAAAAGCTGATCATCTGAAACTTTTGAAACTGTAGCTTCGTGACCCATGGATACATCATCTTCACGCACATCAACATATGGATAGGTATCAGAACGAGAGATGGTGTCAACTAACAACGCATCACACTTGACAGTGCTTTTTGCCCCTGATGCACCTTCGTTGACTTGTACTAATCCGCGATAAGAAGTTCGACCACCGCTTCGTGCTACAGATTTAGAGATAATTGTTGACGAGGTATTAGGCGCAGCGTGCACCATCTTTGAACCGGTATCTTGATGCTGACCTTCTCCTGCAAACGCGATTGAAAGAGTTTCACCTTTAGCGTGTTCGCCCATTAAGAAGACCGCTGGATATTTCATGGTGATTTTGGATCCAATATTTCCATCAATCCATTCCATAGTGGCGCCCTCTTCGCAGACTGCACGTTTGGTCACCAAGTTATAAACGTTATTTGACCAGTTTTGAATTGTTGTGTATCGAACTCGAGCATTCTTCTTTACAATAATTTCCACAACCGCTGAGTGCAATGAATCTGAAGAGTAAATAGGAGCGGTGCATCCTTCAACATAATGAACATAAGAGCCCTCATCGGCAATAATTAATGTACGCTCGAATTGGCCCATGTTTTCGGTATTAATGCGGAAATATGCTTGCAGAGGAATCTCAACATGAACGCCCTTTGGCACATAGATAAATGAGCCGCCGGACCAAACTGAAGTGTTAAGTGCCGCAAATTTATTATCGCCAACCGGAATTACAGTACCGAAATACTCTTTGAAGATATCTTCATGCTCTTTAAGGCCAGTATCGGTATCTAGAAAAATCACACCTTGTGCTGCTAAATCTTCACGAATTGAGTGATAAACCACTTCTGATTCATACTGCGCAGCCACACCGGCGACTAAACGTTGCTTCTCAGCTTCAGGAATTCCCAAACGATCATAGGTATTTTTGATATCTTCAGGTAGATCTTCCCAAGTCTGTGCTTGCTTCTCAGAAGAACGTACGAAATATTTGATATTGTCGAAATCTATAGTGGTTAAATCCGCAGCCCACATTGGCATTGGTTTCTTATCGAACAGAGATAACCCTTTAAGACGTAGATCTAACATCCACTGTGGTTCGCTCTTTTTGGCAGAGATATCTCGAACTACATCCTCATTAAGGCCACGCTTTGCAGTTGAGCCCGCTACATCTGGATCTGCCCAACCGTATTCATATTTACCAATGCCCTCGAGTTCTGGATGTGCAGTTGTCATTTATTTCCTAGCCTTTCGTTAACCGATTTAACCGGAATGTATGTTGTACAAACACCGTCTCCGTGTGCGATGGTTGCAAGTCTTTGAACGTGTGTACCTAGCGTTTTTGAAAAAATTGCAGTTTCGGCTTCGCATAAATCTGGGAATTCGGCCGCAACGTGCGCAATTGGACAATGATGCTGACACATCTCATGCCCTGCACCAAATTTGTGATTGGTTTTGCTAATGGTGGTTGCATAACCCTCTGCAGTTAATAACTCTGCGAGCGCTTTAACTTTATCTTTAGCGTCTTTAGCTTTTCCAAATTTCTTTTCAATTTTTCGTTCTAGATCATCAGCACGATTCTGTGCAAACTCTTTAATGAAATTAGGATCTTTGTTACTCATAAATCGCAAAGCACTAATCGCTAAGTCATCGTATGAGTGTTCAAACTTTTGGCGTCCCGCATCGGTCATCACAAAAACTTTGGAAGGGCGGCCGCGGCCGCGAGTAAGTGCGGCGTGAGGTTCGCGCGCATCCAAGGTTCCCTCTTCCAATAAGGCATCTAGATGTCGGCGAATTCCTGCGGGGGTGATACCCAGGCGCTCCGATAAATCAGCAGCGGTCGAGGGGCCGTTTTCCAGGATGGAGCGAGCGACGCTTTCGCGGGTTCGTTCGTCCTTGATTTTCACAACGATATTGTGTCGTAATTCCTGCACAGAAGCCAAATCCTCGTTCGTTACTATGCCCACATGGTTAAGGGCATGGCTAACAACATGGTTCTGGGAGGAAGCAAGGGGCGCCTCTGGATCTCAGCCACCACTCTACTTGTACTGCAAATGCTCCTAGTCGTAACGGGCGGTTTAGTTCGCGTAAC
>CAYYFI010000015.1:0-23791 GCA_964471265.1 uncultured Actinomycetes bacterium
CCGGTAGAGATATAACCGAAGTCGCTATCTGCAAAACCTAACTTACGCACTGCAGCAGCTGAATCGCCGCCACCGACAACTGAGATACCGGACTTTTGTTTGACTTGAATTAACGCCTCTGCGACAACTTTAGTTCCGTTTGCAAAGTTTGCGAATTCGAAAACACCCATTGGGCCGTTCCAGAAAACTGTTTTGCAACCAACTATGGCGTCTGCAAAAGCCTTTGCAGATTCTGGTCCAATATCTAGGCCTAATTGATCTGCCGGAATTGCATCCGCACTAACCAGAGTTGGCTTTGCATCTGCAGAGAATTCTGGAGCCACGACGATATCTGTTGGAAGCAGTAGCTTCACACCATTCTTTTCAGCGGTTGCGAGTAGACCTTTAACGGTATCGAGCATCTCATCTTCACAGAGAGATTTACCAATCTCCTTGCCTTGAGCTTTAAGGAAAGTAAACAACATTCCACCGCCGATGGCGATAACATCAACTTTTCCGAGTAAGTTCTCGATTACGGCAAGTTTATCCGAAACTTTTGCGCCGCCTAGAACTACTCCGTATGGGCGAGCTGGATCAATTGTTAACTTCTTTAAGACTTCAACTTCTGCAGCAACTAATACACCAGCTGCATTTGGAAGAAGTTTTGGCAGATCAAAAACTGAAGCATGCTTACGGTGAACTGCACCGAATCCATCCCCCACGTATACATCTGCAAGTGAAGCTAATTGCTTGGCAAATTCGGCACGCTCTGCTTCATCTTTTGAAGTTTCGGCTGCTGCATAACGAATATTCTCAAGTAGGAGAATCTCTCCTGCTTTGAGCGCTGCAGCTTTTGCCTGGACATCGCTATTTACAACAGCAGCAACAGAATCAAACTTAACTTCTGTGCCAAGTAATTCACCAAGTCGCTTTGCAACTGGTGCAAGCGAAAGTTCTGGCTTTGCTTCGCCCTTAGGACGACCTAAGTGCGCTGCAATCACAATTGAAGCGCCGCCATCAAGGAGCGCTTTGATTGTTGGCAGTGATGCACGGATACGACCATCATCAGTAATAACGCCTTCCTTCAGAGGGACATTTAAGTCGCAACGAAGGAAGACGCGCTTACCTGAGACTTGCAAATTTTCTAATTTATTTGCACTTGCCATTAGAAATTAAAGACTCTTACCAACAAGACCGATTAGATCTACTAGGCGGTTTGAGTAACCCCATTCATTGTCATACCAAGATGCAACTTTTACAGTTGAACCAATTGCTTTGGTTAGACCAGCATCGAAAATTGATGAGTGCGCATCAGTGACGATATCTGAAGAAACGATTGGATCTTCGGTGTAAGCCATGATGCCCTTGAGTGGACCTTCAGCTGCCTTTTTCATTGCCGCATTTACTTCTGCTGCAGTTACCTCTTTGGCTAGCTCTACTGTTAAATCTGTAATCGAACCGGTTGGAACTGGTACGCGAAGTGCGTAGCCATCTAGCTTGCCTTTAAGTTCTGGCAGCACCAATGAAATTGCCTTTGCAGCACCGGTAGATGTTGGGATGATGTTTGTTGCTGCAGCACGCGCACGACGTAGATCCTTATG
Organism: uncultured Actinomycetes bacterium; assembly: GCA_964471265.1. Classification (GTDB taxonomy): domain Bacteria; phylum Actinomycetota; class Actinomycetes; order Nanopelagicales; family Nanopelagicaceae; genus ZLKRG08. Next base: position 1,581 of record CAYYFI010000015.1, read on the forward strand.
TGGGAAATCAAGGATTACCTGATCGTTTGTGTATGCGTGAACTGTGGTCATAAGACCACGCAGAATTCCGAACTCTTCATGCAATACCTTTGCAAATGGTGCAAGGCAGTTTGTGGTGCAAGATGCATTAGAGATGATGTTGTGCTTTGCTGGATCGTACTGACCATCATTTACACCCATCACGATGGTGATGTCTTCATCTGTTGCGGGAGCAGAGATGATTACCTTCTTGGCTCCTGCTGCAATGTGCTTTTGTGCATCTGCTGCCTTGGTGAAAATACCGGTAGATTCAACAACAACCTGTGCACCTACTGATGCCCAACCAAGTGCACCTGGATCGCGCTCTGCGAAAACCTTGATGGTCTTGCCACCGACCGTGATTGAACCTTCACCAGCTGATACTTCAACTGGAAGGCGACCTAAAATTGAGTCATATTTAAGTAGGTGTGCGAGCGTTGATGTTGGTGTTAAATCATTAATTCCAACAATTTCTATATTTGGATTATTAAGTGCTGCGCGGAAAAAATTACGACCAATGCGACCAAATCCATTAATTCCAACTTTTGTTGCCATTTAGGTAATTACCTTTCACATGAAAAAACCCAGCGACTGGGTGGATAAATTGCATCCACAACGCTGGGGTACTCGGTAATCCTATCGCAGGGGTGGAGATTAATTAAGCAAATCTGGTGAGAGACCGGCCTCGGTATCTGGAATTCCAAGCTCTGCGGCACGCTTATCTGCCATCGCCAAGAGTCTGCGGATACGTCCTGCGATTGCATCTTTAGTCATGGGTGGAGTTGCAAGCGACCCGAGTTCTTCTAGCGAGGCTTGCCCGTGATTAATGCGTAGCTCTCCGGCTTCTTTCAAATGATCTGGAATTGTTTCGCCGAGAATTTCCATTGCGCGTTGCACACGTGCTGAAGCTGCAACTGCGGCACGTGCACTTCTTCGAAGATTTGCATCATCAAAATTTGCTAAACGATTTGCAGTCGCGCGAACTTCACGACGCATTCTTCGTTCTTCCCATGCCATTACAGATTCATGAGCGCCAAATCTAGTTAGCAATGCACCGATTGCATCTCCGTCGCGAATTACAACACGATCTACTCCACGCACTTCACGTGCTTTTGCAGAAATTCCTAATCTACGCGCAGCGCCAACAAGTGCTAGCGCTGCTTCAGGTCCAGGACAAGTAATTTCAAGTGATGATGAGCGACCCGGTTCGGTTAATGAGCCATGTGCAATGAACGCACCGCGCCATGCAGATTCGGCGTCACAAATTGGTCCATTAACAACTTGTGGAGGCAAACCTCGAATCGGTCGGTTGTGGGAATCTACTAAACCAGTTTGTCTGGCAAGCGCTTCACCATCTTCGATAACACGAATTACATATCGAGAACCTTTTCGGATACCAGAAGATGAAATTACTGCTAAATCAGATTCGTGTCCGTATAAATCAGCGATATCTTTACGAAGTCTGCGGGCACTTTGAGCGGCATCTAATTCGACTTCGACCACAATTTTTCCTGCTGCAATATGTAGACCGCCTGCAAAACGAACTAAAGCTGAAACTTCAGCTTTGCGGCAGCAAGGTTTGGTAACTGGAAGACGAGTTAACTCATCTTTTAAACTTGATGTCATTGCCATACGTGTGGTTATTCAACCTTAGTTTTCAAAGTTTTTCTCAAAAATTGCTCGAAAAATAGAATTTAATTTTGAAATATCGTGGTGAATCGCACCTGGCGCTCTACTTAAATCACCAATTATCAACTTTCCACCAAAACCATCAACCACTGCTTCAAGGTTCTTCTGGTCACGAATACCTGAATGGTCAGCTATGACATAATCAAATCGAAGTGAAGGCGCATATTGATTAAGCAGCTGCAGATGCTCCTCTGGGGTGTATCCGGCAAATTCATCTCCCGATATTGATGGATGCGCATCTAAATTAAGCAAAATAATTTTTTTAGCGCTACTTGCACAGATCGAGTCACGTTGTGTTGGGACCATTAAGTGCGGAAGTACTGAAGTTAACCAAGATCCTGGCCCCATGGTGATGAAATCTGCATCTTCTATTGCGCGAATAGCTTCTGGTCTAGCAGGTGGATTCTCAGGAATAATTTTGATTGATTCCAAACGACCTTTGGCCGTAGCAACCTCTTTCTGTCCACGCACCACGATGCGACCAACACTCGTTAAAAAGGTACCTTCAATATCAAGTGGTTGCGCGGCCATCGGTAACACTCTTCCAACTACTCGAAGTAATGAACCGACCCGATCTAATCCTGCGACAAAATCTCCATCCCGATCCCAAAGCGCGGTGAGAAGTAAATTGCCAACAGTATGTTGGTTTAAGTTCCCTTCGCTTGTGAAGCGATATTGCAGAATCTCGGCCCAGCTTCTACCCCATTCATCATCAGAACAGAGTGCAGTCAATGCCATTCTTAAATCACCAGGTGGCAAGATTTCAAACTCTTCACGCAAACGACCGCTAGATCCACCATTATCAGCCACAGTAACAATTGCTGTGATTTGATGAGTCAGCTGTCTAAGTGCACTCAAAGTTGCAGCTAAGCCGTGGCCTCCACCCAGTGCCACAACTTTAGGTGTTGAAAAATCTATCTGACTCATTCCCTACCAACATCGCGATGCACAGCATGCGCTTCAATTTCAAAATCTCCATAATTACCAGAGAGTTGCTTAGCTAACTCTTCGGCAATTGCGACGCTTCGATGTTTACCACCAGTGCAACCAACTGCAAGAGTTATGTATTTTTTACCTTCACGTAAATATCCAGCACTCATCTGTTTTAACAATTTTGAGTAATTTGAAATCGTTTCACTAACGCCATCTTGGGCCAACACATATTGACTTACTTCTAAACTCTGCCCAGTTTTTGGTCTAAGTTCAGGAACCCAATGTGGGTTTGGAATAAATCGACAATCCAAAACTAAATCAGAGTCAACGGGAATTCCATACTTGTATCCGAAACTCAAAACATTTATGCGAACGCCGGATGCGCTATCATTTTTAAAAAATTCGTTTATTCGCTTCTCTAATTGGTGAACATTTAGATTACTGGTATCTATTACCTGATCCGCTTCTGCGCGAAATTCTTCTAACCTGGATCGTTCCTTGGTAATACCATCAACAATCCGACCATTTCCCTGCAAGGGATGTGGGCGTCTGGTTGATTCAAATCTCTGTACTAAAGCTTGGTCCGAGGCATCTAAAAAGAGCATCCGATATTTAATTCCTGCACTACGTAACTCTTTGATTGCGCTACTTAAATCATCAAAATATTTTCCGGTGCGAACATCCACTACGACTGCGATCCGCGGTGAATCAGATGCTTGTGCTAAACCTAAAAGCAGAGCAGGTGGCAAATTATCAACCACATACCAACCAGAGTCTTCAAGTGCATGCGCGACTGTCGAGCGTCCAGCTCCTGACATTCCAGTTAATAACAGCAATTCATTGCTCATGGTGTCATCTTCCAATACCTGTCAAGCATCTTGAATTTCACCGGTATCCATATCAACCGAGAACTGGGGTTGGCTTAAATGCTTACTAATTGCCTCAGCTAATCTCACACCGATTCCTGGAGTCTTTGAAATATCCTCTACGCTAGCTTTTTTTATCGCTGCAACTGATCCATACCTATCAAGTAGCGCTGCTCTTCTAGTCGGCCCTAAATCGGTAATCTCATCAAGTAATGATTCCAACATAATCTTTGAGCGGCGAGAACGATGGAAAGTAATCGCAAAACGATGTGCTTCATCTCTAACTCTCTGTAATAAATATAAACCTTCACTATTTCTTGGCAAGATGATTGGGTCAGGATTACCAGGTAACCAGATTTCTTCTAAACGTTTAGCAAGACCTACTACCGAAATGTCCGTGATTCCTAATTCCAGTAGCGCTCTCTCCGCAGCAGCAACTTGTGGCGCGCCTCCATCTACCACAATTAAATTTGGTGCATAAGCAAACTTTCCAGCAACTTCGCCGATTTCCACGCTTTGATCAGCTAACCAACGCTTCATTCTTCGTGTGATAACTTGATGCATCGCACGCGTATCATCTTTTGCGTTTTCAGTATCGACAATGAATCTTCGATAATCACTCTTTTTAATTTGCCCATCTTCGAAAACCACCATTGATGCAACTACGGTGGTACCAGAAGTATTAGAGATATCGAAACATTCAATTCGAAGCGGAGCACCATCTAGTCCCAATGCCTCTTGGATCTGAGTGAGCGCTTTGCCACTTACTGCGGCGTCATTTGCGCGCTTTGATAGATATTGAATTAGTGAATACCTTGCATTGCGTTCGACAGTTTGAGAGAGTTCTAACTTTTCCCCTCTTTGTGGAATTCGAATTTCTACTTTTCCACCTCTAAGGTTAGAAAGAAAATCTGCTAGACCGCTCGCAACTTCTCTGTTTACAATTAATTCTGGCGGTACCTCTTCATCGCCATATGAGGAAACGATAAATGCGGTTAGTTCATCCTCGCCTTCGAGATTTTCATTCTGATTTAGGATCCAACTTCTTGAACCTCTGATTGATCCGGAACGGATTTTAAATACCGAAGCCGCAGTATGTAACCCCTCTGTATATAAAGAGATTACATCCGCATTTATAGTCTCTGAAAGCGCAGCATCATTTGATTCCTGAGCTGTAGTTAGCGCATTAACTTGATCTCGAAGTCTGGCCGCTCTTTCAAATTCTTCGTTTTGGGAAGCTTCTGCCATCTCTTTTTCTAATATCGAGATCAGGTCAGTGTTACCGCTAGATAAAAACTTATCTAATTTTTGCGCCAAATTTTTATGTTCAGCTTCAGAAACCCAACCTACGCACGGTGCTGCACATTTTCCGATGTCACCAAGCAGGCACTGTCGCTTTGTAATTTTGGCTCGTTCAAAATTTCCTGCGCTACAACTTCTGACGGGGAACACTTTAAGCAAAGTATCGTGCGTTGTACGTAGCGCCCAAGCTTGTATATAAGGTCCGTAATACTTAATGCCTTTGCGCTTCTCTTGTCTGGTTATAAAAAGTCTTGGGTAATTATCATTTAACGTCAGCGCTAAATATGGATAGGACTTATCATCTCTAAAACGAACGTTATAAGGTGGTTTAAATTGTTTGATCCAGGTATATTCAAGTGAAAGCGCTTCTACTTCACCGCTAACAATTGTCCAATCACATCTGACTGCTTCTGTAACCATCCGGTCGGTTCGTTCAGCAAGTCCACTTTGAAAATAAGAAGAGAGGCGATTCTTGAGATTTATTGCCTTGCCTACATAAAGCACCTGATCTGCCTTATCGAAAAAGCGATACACGCCGGGTTCGGTGGGAATATTCTCCGGTCGAAAATTTGCTGGCATGGTTATTTCTTCTTAGTTGAAACTTTGGTTACTTTCCGATTACTCGCAAGAATCTCTTTCACAAATTTGCCGGTATAGCTACTGGATACTTTAGCTACTTCTTCAGGAGTACCTTCGGCAACTACGGTGCCACCCCTGAATCCACCTTCCGGACCCATATCAATAATCCAATCAGCACTCTTAATGACATCAAGATTATGTTCGATTACGACCACAGTATTTCCGGTATCAACTAAACGATTTAACACCACTAATAGTTTGCTAACATCTTCAAAATGCAATCCGGTGGTTGGTTCATCTAATACATAAATAGTTCGTCCAGTTGAACGTCGTTGCAATTCCGTAGCCAACTTAACTCTCTGCGCTTCACCACCAGATAACGTTGGCGCTGATTGCCCCAAACGCACATATCCAAGCCCTACATCGCAAAGTGTCTTTAAATAACGAGCGATAGTTGGTACAGATTCAAAGAAATTATGAGCTTCTTCGATCGGCATATCAAGTACATCTGCGATGGTCTTGCCCTTATAGTGAACTTCTAGAGTTTCGCGGTTGTATCTGGCTCCGTGGCAAACTTCGCAAGGCACATAAACATCCGGCAAGAAATTCATTTCAATTGTGATGGTGCCATCACCAGAGCAGTTTTCGCAGCGCCCACCTTTGACGTTAAAACTAAATCTACCCTGCTGATATCCACGCACCTTTGCTTCGGTGGTCTCAGCAAAGAGCGCACGAACTTTATCGAAAACTCCGGTGTAAGTAGCGGGATTAGATCTTGGAGTACGACCAATTGGTGATTGATCTACATGTACGACTTTATCTAAATTATCTACTCCAGAAACGGTTCGGTGACGACCTGGAACCTGTCTGGCACCATTCAACTTATTTGCCAGCGCTACATAAAGAATGTCATTTACCAAAGTAGATTTACCAGAACCTGATACTCCGGTTATCGCAACAAATAGCCCAAGTGGAATCTCTACATCAATATCCTTGAGATTGTTTTCTTTAGCGCCCTTTATAGTTAATTTACGTTTTGGATCAACCGGGCGACGGATGCTTGGAATTTCAATTGCTCTGCGACCCGATAAATAAGCACCGGTGATTGAATCCTTACTATTTAATAACTCTTCATAAGGTCCGCTAACTACAACTTTTCCGCCATGTTCGCCAGCTCCTGGACCAATATCCACAATCCAATCAGCCGTGCGAATTGTCTCCTCATCATGTTCGACCACGATTAAGGTGTTACCAAGATTTCGTAATCTAGTGAGCGTATCTATAAGACGCCGATTATCTCTTTGGTGCAATCCAATACTTGGTTCATCGAGCACATAAAGAACACCGACTAACCCAGAACCAATTTGGGTTGCCAAGCGAATACGCTGCGCCTCACCGCCAGATAGCGATCCAGCAGCTCGAGATAATGTTAAGTAATCCAACCCCACATCTAACAGAAATCCCATGCGCTCATGAACTTCTTTTAACACTCGCTCTGCAATCTTAGCTTCGCGAGCATTCAATTTAATATTCTGTAAGAAATTTGCGCACTCATCCAGTGATAATTCACAAACTTCATAAATGGATTTTCCACCAATTGTTACCGCCAAAATCTCTGGTTTTAATCTAGCTCCCTTACAAACTTGGCACGGAGTTTCACGCATAAAAGATTCATATTTATCGCGCGCATAATCGCTATCAGTTTCACCATGTTTGCGCTCTATAAATGGAATAACGCCTTCGTATCCAGTTGCATAAATTCGATCTCGGCCATAACGATTCTTGTATTTAACTTTTAATTCATAGTCATACCCGTGAAGTACTGCCTCTTTTGCCTTTTCCGATAACTTTTTCCAAGGTGTATCGAGCGAGAACTTCAAATCCTTAGCTAAGGTTTCAAGTAGGCGCATGAAATATTCACTTCCACTACTTGAAGACCAAAGTGAAATTGCTCCTTCATTGATTGAAATTGAATCATCAGGAATTACTAACTCAGGATCGACCTCTAATTTATTGCCAAGACCGGCACATTCTGCACAGGCTCCAAATGGCGAATTGAACGAAAATGATCTTGGCTCGAGCTCTTCAAAGGATAATCCGCAATCGTGGCATGCTAAATGTTCGGAATAGGTTAGCTCTTCTTTATCTATGACATCCAAAACCACGATACCGTTACCAAGTTTTAAAGCTGTTTCAATTGAATCGGTAATACGTGATTTGGATTCTGGCTTAACTTGTAATCGGTCCACCACAATTTCAATGGTGTGCTTCTCTTGCTTCTTTAATTTTGGCGGTTCTGCTAATTGAATTACCGTGCCATCTACACGTGCTCTTGAGAATCCTTGAGTGATTAACTCCTGCCACACATCAGCGAATTCACCTTTACGTGCTCGCACCATTGGTGCTAACACTTGAAACTTGGTGCCTGCAGGCAAATCTAAAATTTGATCTACGATCGCCTGCGGAGTCTGTCGCGCGACTTCCTTGCCGCAATTAGGGCAATGTGGTCTTCCAGCGCGAGCAAATAACAGGCGCAGATAATCATAAACTTCAGTAATAGTTCCTACTGTTGAACGTGGATTTCGATTGGTTGACTTCTGATCAATTGATACCGCGGGAGATAAACCTTCGATGAAATCAACATCTGGTTTATCCATCTGTCCTAAGAATTGTCTGGCATAGGCAGAGAGTGATTCGACGTACCTGCGCTGACCCTCTGCAAATATGGTGTCAAAGGCGAGAGAAGATTTTCCAGATCCTGAAAGCCCAGTAAATACCACTAACGAATTTCTAGGCAATTCAAGTGAAACATTTTTAAGGTTATGTTCGCGAGCTCCGCGAACTACCAATTTCTCTGCCACTTACTCTGCCTCTTCCATAGCTCTAAGTTCTCGCTTTAAATCTTTGATCTCATCACGTAACCGTGCCGCTAATTCGAACTGTAACTCGGCAGCAGCGCTTCGCATCTGATCGGTGAGCGACTCTATCAATGCCAGTAACTCTTGTCTTGGCAAACTTACAAGCGTCTTGCTATGTACACCAATTGCGGGAGAGTCAATGCGTTTTCCGCCTAAGAGCTTCTGAGTATCTTCCTCTTCTTTTGCAATTAGTTCGGTGATATCAGATATCTTCTTTCGAAGCGGCTGGGGATCTACACCACGTTCTGTATTGTATGTAATCTGCTTTGCTCTACGACGATTAGTTTCATCAATTGCTTTCTGCATTGAATCCGTAATGTTGTCAGCATACATATGTACTTCTCCGGAAACATTTCGAGCTGCGCGTCCAATAGTTTGAATTAACGAAGTCGCAGATCTTAAGAAGCCTTCTTTGTCTGCATCTAGAATTGAAACTAATGAAACTTCCGGTAAATCTAAGCCTTCTCGCAGCAAGTTGATGCCTATCAGAACATCATATTCACCAAGACGAAGTTCGCGAAGTAATTCCACGCGGCGCAAAGTATCTACCTCAGAATGCAAATATCGAACCCTGACTTTGCGCTCTTGTAAGTACTCTGTGAGATCTTCTGCCATTTTTTTAGTCAATGTTGTAACCAGTACACGTTCATTTCGCTCCGCGCGGATATTGATTTCGTTTAAAAGATCATCAATTTGGCCTCGCACTGGTTTTAGGACAATCTTTGGATCAACAAGCCCCGTTGGGCGAATTACTTGTTCAACAAACTCGCCACCACTTTTTTCTAATTCATATTTACCGGGTGTTGCAGATAGATAAACCTTCTGCCCCACTCGCTCTAAAAATTCCGGAAATTTAAGCGGCCGGTTATCCATCGCACTTGGTAGGCGAAAACCATGCTCTACTAAAGTTCTTTTTCTGGATGCATCGCCTTCATACATGGCACCAATTTGAGGTACGGTCACATGACTTTCATCAATAACCACCAAAAAATCTTCTGGGAAATAATCCAGAAGACAGTTTGGTGCGCTACCAGGATCTCGATCATCTAAATACCTTGAGTAGTTTTCAATACCACTACAGAATCCCAGTTGCTGCATCATCTCCATATCGAAAGTGGTTCGCATCCGTAATCTTTGCGCTTCTAACAATTTTCCTTGTTTCTCAAACTTAGTTACTTGCATCTCCATGTCTGCTTCTATTTCTGCTAAAGCACGTTTCATGGTTTCGGGTCCAGCTGCATAGTGAGTAGCAGGAAAAATGTACATCTCGGTTTCATCATGAATAATTTCGCCGGTAAGCGGATGCAATGTTGTGATGCGTTCAATTTCATCGCCAAACATTTCAATTCGAACTGCTAGTTCTTCATACATGGGAATAATTTCGATTGTGTCACCACGCACTCTAAAAGTACCGCGTTCAAATGCTAAATCGTTACGCTTATATTGAATATCCACGAATTTACGTAACAAAGTATTTCTTTCAATCTCTTCACCAACTCTAAGGCGCACCATTCGGTCCACATATTCTTGAGGAGTTCCTAAGCCATAAATGCAAGAAACTGTCGCAACCACAATTACATCACGGCGCGTTAATAGAGAATTTGTGGCAGAGTGGCGCAAACGCTCAACTTCTGAATTTACCGAAGAATCTTTTTCGATGAAGGTATCCGTTTGAGGTACATAGGCTTCGGGTTGGTAATAGTCGTAATAACTCACGAAATATTCCACGGCGTTATTTGGTAGTAGTTCTCGAAATTCATTAGCCAATTGAGCAGCCAAGGTTTTATTGTGAACTAGCACTAAAGTTGGCCTTTGTAATCTTTCAATCAACCAGGCGGCAGTGGCTGATTTTCCGGTTCCGGTTGCCCCTAAAAGCACAACATCTTGCTCGCCTGATTGAATCCGGCGAACTAATTCTTCAATCGCCTCAGGTTGATCACCGGCAGGTTGATAATCGGAGATAACTTCGAAAGGTGCGACTTTGCGTTGTAAATCAGTTACTGGACGCATTCAACCCTTCCCAAATTTCTTCAACTTTTCGAAGTAAATCTTCTTCATTGCCATCATTTTCAATAACAATATTTGCTACTGCTTTGCGTTCCTCTGGAGAAACTTGATTTGAAATTCTTCGCTCAATTTCTGAAAGCATAAGTCCACGCTTAGTAAGTCGATTTATACGTGCATCCATTGGAGCTTCAACCGTAATAATTGCATCAAATTTGTCCATGGCTTTCGTTTCGACCAAGAGTGGTATCTCATAAATTAGAATTCCATCTTCTGATAATTTTTTTCGAGCGTCTACAAGTCCTTGCTGGACTATTGGATGCACAATTGCCTCAAGGGCTTTGCGTTTCTCCGAATCAGCAAAAACAATCTCTCCTAATGCGCGGCGGTCAATGTCTCCATCTTTCAAAATCCCGTCCCCAAATTTGGCTACAACTTGATCAAAACCATGACTACCACGTTCAATTGCTTGGCGCGCCAGTTGATCTGCATCAATTACTTCAGCACCTAATGAAAAGAAGTAATTCGCAACTAATGACTTGCCGGAACCAATTCCGCCAGTTAGACCAATTACTTTCATGCGCGAAAGCCTATCCATCCATGCTAGATATGAAAAAAGCCCCGCAGAAAACTGCAGGGCTTTTAACTTTGTTTAATTATTCTGCAGCTGGCGCATTCGACTCAGTGGCCTCAACGGCTTTAGCAGCATCTTTCTGCTTCTTATGTGCCATAAAGCGTGCTTGTGCTTCAGCGTATTGACGCTCCCACTCTTCACGTTGTGCTTCGAAACCTGGCTTCCATTCTTGAGCATCTGCATCAAATCCTTCTGGATAGATGAAATTGCCTTCAGCATCGTAACGAGCAGGCATGCCATATTGAGTTGGATCAAAAGCTTCCACTTCAATTTCAGCGCCTTCATTAGCTTGCTTTAGAGAAAGCGAGATTCGGCGACGTTCTAAGTCGATATCAATAATCTTTACAAATAGTTCATCACCAACCTGAACAACCTGCTCAGGAATTTCTACGTGGCGCTCTGCAAGTTCAGATATATGAACTAGACCTTCGATGCCTTCGTGTACACGGATAAATGCACCGAATGGCACCAGCTTTGTAACTACACCTGGCACCACTGTATTAATGGTGTGAGTGCGAGCAAATGCCTGCCATGGATCTTCTTGGGTTGCTTTAAGTGAAAGCGATACACGCTCGCGCTCGAAATCAACTTCAAGTACTTCAACCGTAACTTCATCGCCTACTTCAACTACCTCTGATGGATGATCAATGTGCTTCCAAGAAAGTTCAGAAACGTGAACCAGGCCATCAACGCCACCAAGGTCAACGAATGCACCGAAGTTAACGATTGATGAAATCACACCGGTACGAACCTGTCCCTTTTGAAGTTGGTTAAGGAATGTGGTGCGAGATTCTGATTGTGTCTGCTCTAGGTAGGCACGACGAGAAAGAACCACGTTGTTACGGTTCTTATCTAATTCAATGATGCGTGCTTCAACGGTTTTACCAATGTATGGTGAAAGATCGCGTACCCGACGCATTTCAACTAATGATGCTGGAAGGAATCCACGTAGACCAATATCTACGATTAATCCACCTTTAACGACTTCAATTACTGTGCCAGTAACTACTTCATCGCGCTCTTTCTTGCCTTCAATTTCGCCCCAAGCCTTTTCGTATTGAGCACGCTTCTTTGAAAGAATTAATCGGCCTTCCTTGTCTTCTTTTTGAAGAACAAGTGCCTCAATATTGTCGCCAACTTTGACCAACTCGTTTGGATCAACGTCGTTGCGAATAGATAATTCGCGAGATGGGATTACACCCTCTGTTTTGTATCCGACGTCTACTAGAACTTCTTCGCGATCAACCTGGACGATAATTCCAGATACTAGATCGCCGTCATTGAAATTTCGGATTGTGCCTTCGATTGCGGCTAGAAAATCTTCTGCAGATCCAATGTCATTTACTGCAATGGCCTGCTTGTTCGATGTGGTCAAAAATACTCCGTAGGGATAGTTAGTAGTAGGAATGAAAATTGATGGCTTCAAAATTCAACTTGCGAAGGGCAAGGTTATTAGCACCTGCTATTTAGGGCAAATCCGCTGAAATTCTTACGCAATAACTGCTAAATAACTGCTAAATGACTGCTAAATAACTGCTAAATTGAGTGCGCAATGAAGCAATATTTAGAACTTTGGCAGATTCCACTTGCTCGCAAGCTCTTAATTGCTGCTACCCCGGCGCGCATGGCCTATTCCATGATCAGCCTGGCAATCTTCTTTAAAACCGAGCGAACTTTAAATTCAATTCCGCTTGCCGGTCTGGCCTTAGGTTTAAATGCATTAGCTGGTTCATTTACTGCAGGAATTCGCGGAAATGTAATCGATAAATGGGGCCAAAAATGGCCTATCCGTATTTTAGTTCCCGGTTATGCAATTGGAATCATTCTACTTAACATCGCTTCCTCTAAAACTGAAATATTAATTTGGGCATTTGTGCTCGGAATATCTGCACCACCAATCAACTTGTCTGTACGACCTTTATGGAAACAGATTGTTCCTGAAAATCAGGTAAGAACTGCTTACGGTTTAGATAGCGCAGTAATGAATGGTGTAGGAATTGTCGGTCCAGCACTTGCTACTACAATCTCGCTTTCTAGCCACCCAGGATTTGCACTTGGTACCTGTTCGGCTTTGATGATAATTGGCGGTATTGCACTTGAATTTACTATTAATCATCGAAATTGGTTTACTGAAAAGAAAGATCCTAGCGAAGCTAAACTTTGGAAAGTCCCCGCTATTCAATTGCTAATGATTGAAGGATGTTTTATCGGGTTAGGTTGGGGTTTCTTTGACATCGGAATTCCTGCATATGCCACTCTAGAAGATGTACCTCATCGAACCGCATGGCTATTTTCAATTATGAGTTTATGTAACGTCATTGGTGGATTACTTGCAGGTCTGGTTAAAAAGAGACGCTCGGCATATTTGACAATGCGCCGAACATATTTAGGTTGGTTTATCTTTTCGCTTCCACTTTATTTCACCTATCCAGATTGGACACTTGCAGTAGTTGGCGCTTTGCTTGGTTTAACAGGTGGCGCTTTGCAAGTTTTCTATTTTGAAGTTTTAGATGCGGTTAGACCGAAAGGTAGCGCTACTGCTTCACTTGGTTGGCTTTGGACCATTGAAGGATCTATGGCCGCTCTTGGAAGTGCATTAGGTGGTTGGGTCGCAGAAGCGATTTCACCTCAAGCTTGTTTGGGAGTAACCACTTTAATGCTCACTGCTGGGTACCTGATATTAAGTTTCGGTAGAAAGCGTTTTACTGCGGCAGATGTGGTACTGGAAAATTAATGTTCTGCTGCATGCCAGCTATGGCCATGCCCAATATTTACTGACAAGGCAACTTTTAATTCGTATGCCGCGCCCATTTCACGTTTAACCAATTCAATTAACTGTTCTAATTCTGAATCAATATATTCAAATAAGAGTTCATCGTGAATTTGAAGTAATAATCGAGACTTTAGCTTGGCGCTCTTCAATGCCGCATCGACACGCAACATCGCCAATTTAATAATGTCAGCTGCCGTGCCTTGAATCGGAGCATTTAATGCCGCGCGCTCTGCAATCTCTCGTTTGAATTTATTTTCGCTCTGCAAATCAGGTAAATAACGGCGCCGTCCCATGAGCGTTTCTGTATAGCCATCTTTTTTTGCTTGTTTGACTACGGTCGCTAAGTAATCTCTTATGCCACCAAATCGGAGATAATATTTATCCATCAGCGCTGTCGCTTCGCCAGGTGAAATATCAAGTTGTTGCGATAAACCAAAAGAACTAAGACCATAAGCTAACCCGTATGACATTGCCTTAATTTGTCGACGCATCTCAGGGTCAACCTCTGTTGGTTTCACACCAAAAACTAAAGAAGCCACGGTGGAATGTAAATCTTCTCCTGAAGCAAATGCCTCTAGTAACTTCTGATCCTCTGCAAGATGAGCGAGAATTCGCATTTCAATCTGACTGTAATCAGCTGTGAAAATTCCATCAAAATCTTTTCCAGCTACAAATGCATCACGAATTTTTCTTCCTAGTTCACTTCTAATTGGAATATTTTGTAAATTCGGTCCTGTTGAAGATAATCTTCCAGTTGCGGCAACTGTCTGTTGGAAATGAGTGTGAATACGTCCATCTGCTTGAATTTCACTCAGCAAACCATCGACCACGCTTTGTAATTTGCTTGCTTCGCGAATCTTTAACAATGATTCCAATACGGGATGTTTGGTTTCGGAAAATAGCCACTGCAAGCTTTCAGCATCAGTCGTGTAACCAGTTTTAATTTTCTTCGTTTTTGGCAATTTAAGTTCATCAAATAAAACCACTTGTAATTGCTTGGGAGATGCAACATTAAATTCATGACCCACCGCTTTAAATGCTGCCTGGCTTTGCGTATGAACTTCGGATTGTAAGTCTCCACTCTGTTGCTTCAGAGTATGTCTATCCATGGCAACGCCAAATCGCTCCATTTGCGCTAAAACTTCTGAAACTGGAATTTCAAGTTGCGTAAGTAATTTCAACGCACCTCGGTCTATAAGTTCAGTACTTAATTTTTCTCGGAGGGAAAAGAGCGAAGCAGCTTTATTTGATAGCGCCGACTCAGAAAATCCATATCTTTCTAAGACATCATCAAGTGAATTTAGACGATTGCCTGGGTCAATTAAATATGCAGCTAAAGCAGTATCAAAGACCACGCCATTAAAATCAATTACGCGAGCCAAAGATTTGAAATCATGCGAGATTTTCAGAATATTGGGATCAGCTAACCAAGGACCAATCTCATCTGACATCACCAAATAGACTTCAGATGGAGAAAGTGCGATCGCATAAGAGCTCAAGCGCTCGTCCAATAATTCAAAGACAAAACCAACTGTTCCGGTAAAGCCAGCTAATTTTGCTGAAACCTCATTTGGCGTGGAAAACTGAACTTCCAGACTTGAAACAGCTTCCTTTTTTCCAGGCAATTTAGCAAGAAGTGATTTAAATTCAAGTTTTGCAAAAGTTGACCGTAATAGTTCAGTATTGAATGATTCCCAAGCAAGTTCAGGTAGTGAAAATGTAATTGGTACGTCTGATACCAAATGGGTTAATTCATGATTGCGAATGACTGAATTCAAATTAGCTCTTAGTGAATCGCCAACTTTGCCGCCAACCTCATCAATTTTTGCAATTAAGTTTTTTAGCGATCCATAATCGACAATCCATTTTGCAGCAGTTTTCTCTCCGACTCCGGGAATGGATGGCAGGTTATCCGATGGATCTCCTCGAAGTGCCGCAAAATCTGGATATTGTTCCGGAGTTAAACCATATTTTTCTAATACTGCTTCAGGAGTCATGCGCGCCAGTTCGGATACCCCTTTTTTAGGGTAAAGCACAGTGATCTCTTTCGAAACTAATTGAAAGCTATCTCTATCCCCCGTGCAAATTGCGACTTCAAAACCATCCTGGACTGCACGCTTTGAGATAGTGGCAAGGAGATCGTCTGCTTCATAACCTTCCAAAGAATATTCATTGATATTCATGGCTTTTAAAACTTCATGAATTAAAGGTATTTGAGAGCGAAATTCATCAGGAGTGGCACTTCGCGTTGCTTTGTATTCTGGAAATTTTTCTGTTCGGAAGGTTTTCCTAGAAACATCAAAAGCCACTGCGATATGAGTTGGTTGCTCATCTTTGATTAGCGACATCAACATGTTTGAAAAACCATAAACTGCATTAGTATGTTGACCAGCTGCAGTCGTAAAAGCATCCACTGGTAAAGCAAAAAAGGCTCTATATGCCATTGAATGACCATCAATAAGTAAGAGCCGCTTCACCCTGTTATGTTATCTCTGTTATCTTTTGGATATGGATTTCATGGAGCTCTTAAACGGACGTGGCCAAGCTGCTTTAGATAAGAAGATGGGCATCAAAATTCTTGAGGCAACTCCAGAACGCTTAGTGGGCACTATGCCGGTAGAAGGAAACACCCAACCACTTGGTTACTTGCATGGTGGTGCAAATGTGGTGCTTGCAGAATCACTTGGATCTATCGGCACTTGGATGCACGCTGGCCCTACCCGGAGAATTGTTGGTGTAGATATAAATGCGACCCATCATAAAACTGCAACTAAAGGCATTGTTACTGCAGTAGCGACTGCAATATCTTTAGGTAGAACTCTTTGCAGCTACAACATAGAGATTACAAATGAAGACGGACAGCGCACCTGCACTGCCCGTATCACTTGTTTGATTTTAAACGACTAGAAGATTTCGTGAGCTCCGGTACCTAAATAAGCTGACTTAACATGAGGATCATTTAATAGATCTTTAGCATTTGCTTCTTTGGTAATTTTTCCGATTTCCAGAACATATGCACGATGCGCACGACTTAGCGCTTGCTGCGCATTCTGTTCAACTAACAAGATAGTTACACCTTGCTTATTGATTTCAGTAATGATTCGGAAAATATTGGCAATCATCTGTGGTGCCAGACCCATGGATGGTTCGTCAAGCAGAAGCACTTTTGGTCGTGACATCAAAGCGCGTCCGATTGCCAACATTTGTTGTTCGCCACCGGAGAGTGTTCCACCAGCTTGGGTAGAGCGTTCCTTTAACCTTGGAAAGAGCGTATAAACCTTATCCAGATCTTCGCTCATTTCCGCTTTTCGATCTTTGCGATGAAATTTACCCATCTCTAGATTTTCTAGAACAGTCATACCTGGGAAGATTCCGCGGCCTTCTGGTGCTTGGGAAATTCCTAAATGTACGCGTTCGTGAGCAGGCACTTTAGATATATCTTGACCATCGAAAATAATCTGTCCAGCTGAAACTGGACGAAGGCCAGAGATAGTCTTAAGAGTTGTAGTTTTACCGGCACCATTCGCGCCAATCAAAGTAACAATTTCGCCTTGGTTTACGGTAACCGAAATTCCTTTTATGGCTTCGATTTTTCCATAGAATACGTGTAAATCTTTAATTTCAAGACGCATCTTCTGGTACTCCTAAATAGGCCTCAATAACTTTTGAATCGTTTTGTACAACGCTTGGCAGGTCATCTGCGATTTTGACGCCAAAGTCCAGCACTGCTACTCGATCAGAAATACCCATAATTAACGACATATCATGTTCGATTAGTAGCACTGTATAGCCGGCATCACGAATCTTTTTGATTAATGTTGCCAACTCTACTTTTTCAGCTGGATTAAAACCTGCTGCTGGTTCATCAAGTAGAAGCAATTTTGGATTTGTGCCTAATGCACGTGCAATCTCAAGTCGACGTTGCACTCCATAAGGTAGATTCTTTGCTAATCGATCTGAATATTCATCGATTCCAATGAATTTTAGAATCTCATGAGCTCGCTCGCGATTCTCTCGTTCTTCACGACGTGCGCGAGGTAATCCGAATAAGGCCCCAACTAGACCACTTCGTTTATGCACATCGGTAGCAGTAATCACGTTCTCCAGTGTCGTCATGTCTCCCCATAAGCGAATATTCTGGAAAGTACGGGCCACACCTAGTTTGGTGATTTCAAATCGCTTTTGATTTGAAATTTCAGTTCCGTCGAAGGTGATAGTGCCACTTGTGGTTTTGTAAACGCCGGTAACAACATTGAAGACCGTGGTTTTACCTGCACCGTTAGGACCAATTAATGCAAGAATCTCACCTTTTTTAACTTCTAGAGTGACATCGTTAATAGCGGTAACGCCACCAAATTTCATTACGACGTTCTTAAGCGATAGAAGTGTTTCAGACATTAGGCGACTTCCCCCTTCTTCACAATTGCTTTTTCGCGTTTCTTGCGTGGCAACAGACCATCTGGTCGGAAGTTCATAACCACGACTAGAACTACTCCGAAAACTAGCAAGCGTGCATCTGAGATAAATCGAATGCGGTCTGGGAGATAACCCAAAATAGTTGCTCCAACAATCACACCCCAAATATTTCCAATACCACCGAAGACAACACATGCAAGAATCAAGATGGAAACATTTAAGGTAAACATTTCAGGTGCTATGAAAAGGTTTTTTGAACCATACAAAACACCAGCTGCACCGCCAACTGCAGCGCCTAATGTAAATGACCAAATTTTGTATTTAAGAGTCGGAACGCCCATCAATTCTGCTGCATCCTCATCTTGGCGAATTGCTTCCCAAGCTCGGCCAGGGCGACGTACACTCAATCGACGAATCATCCAGATAGTCAAAAGAATCATGATTACCACGATCCAAAAGAAAACTTTTTGATCATCTAATTTAAATTGCAGTGGACCAATGTTTGGAGGCATTGGAATATTTGCGATTCCGTTAGGGCCTTTACTCCATGTTGAATTAAGCACCACGATGCGAACAATTTCACCAAAACCCAAGGTAACGATTGCTAAATAGTCTCCGCGCAGACGCAGAGTTGGAAGCCCAAGTAATACACCTGCAATCATTGCAAATGCGATGCCGAAAGGCATGATCTCCCAAGTATTTAGACCAGTAGTAGTTCCCATCAAAGCCATGGTGTAGGCGCCAATTGCAAAAAATGCTACATACCCTAAATCCAACATACCTGACTTACCGACAACGATATTTAGTCCTAATGCCATTAGTACGAAAATGCCGACCGGATAAACCAGAACCGCATCATATGCAGCGATTGGTGTTGCCAAAAATGATGCACCAGCAAATGGAAGTAAAGCAACCAAGACAATAGTTGTAATGGCAATTGCAATTCGCTTTGGGCGATTAGCTTTTTCCCAAACGCCTGCGCCCCAATCGCGAAGATTCAAATTACTATTAATTTTCATAATTTATGCCCTCGTTGTCTGAACGGCTTCACCGAATAGACCGTTTGGTTTGAATAGAAGTACTAAAACTAGAACTATAAAGACGGTAACAGCTTTCCACTGAGTTCCGAGTACTGCAGAAGCGTAAACTTCTAAGAGTCCTAAGAATAATCCGCCGTAAAACGCTCCTCGGATATTGCCAATTCCACCGAGGACCGCTGCTGTAAATGCTGCCATACCCATAGTAAAACCAATATTAAATTTGGTGTATTCAAAGACTGTAATGTAAAAGAAGCCTGCAGCTCCGGTAGCTAATCCACCTACTAAAAATGTCGTTGTGATTACTCGGTTGAGATTAACGCCCATTAATTTTGCGGTGTCCTCATTCATGGATACCGCTCTAATTGCTTTACCCATTCTAGAAAGTTTAATAAATCGCTCTAAGATGAAGAAAATCAACGCTGCCGCCACAATAGTTATCACGGTATCCAGACGGATATTTGCTCCCCAAATTTCAGTTAAAATAATTTTTTCAAGCACACGTGGAGCTCCCACTGGTCTTGAACTAGTTAGCAAACGCATAAATTCCTGAAGTGCAATTGAAATTCCAATTGCGGAGATTAATGTTGCAAGGCGATTTGTGCCTCTCATTCGGAGGCGACGATATGCAACAAACTCTACGAAAACTGCAGTTAATCCTGCTACCAACATTGATAACAGCAAACTAAGAACTAAAACCAAAACTAATTTGCCGCCTTTGGCGGGTTCGCTGGTTTGAGTGAAATGAAAAATGTCTCGTGAGGTGATGACAGTTCCAAAGGTTCCCCACATAAAAATTTCGGAATTTGCAAAGTTGATCATACGTAGAACACCGTAAACCATGGTGTAACCAAGAGAAATTAAAACGTAGATAAAACCAAGTGCAACTCCAGCGATTGTCAGGGACCAAAATTGATCAATTAGTACTGAAAACATCACTCTCCTATGCAAATCTTCTGCGTGAGTATATAGATATTAAAAGAAAATGGTGGGTAACTAGGCTCCTTTTTTAGGAGTACCTAAATTACCCACCATTTCTTATTGGTATTCTTAAACGTTCAACTAGTTATTTACTTGATAATTCCAGTATTTACTAGTACGCCGTTCTTGGTTGTGAAACCAGCAAATAGTCCGTATGAAATGTCGCCATTCTTATCGAACTTGATGGTGTTACCACTAACGCTCTTACCTGAGAATTTCTTCACATAAGCAAGCATCTTTGCGCGAGTAGTGTTTCCAGCCTTGATTCCAGAAAGCAAGATATTTGCAGCGTCATATGACTCTACTGAATATACGCCTGATGAAACGCCCATCTTCTTTACGAAGTCAGCTTCCATAGCCTTGCTGATACCAGCTAAGCCACCAACACCAGTAACGCGTGAACCTTCAGCTGCAGCACCTGCAAGCTTTGGGAATTCCTGGTTAAAGACACCGTCGCCACCTGCGAATATTGCAGTTGAACCTGAGTCACGAAGCTGCTTGATGAATACAGCAGCTTGGCTGTAGTAACCAGTGTAGATAACAACGTTTGCACCTGATGTCTTAATCTTTGCAATAGTTGGGCTGAAGTCTGTTGTGGTGTTTGGAACTGAATCTCCACCAACAAGGGTTGCTCCTGAAACTGACTTTAGACCATTTTCTACGAAGCCACGTAGTGGAACCGCGTATGCTGATTGATCATCAAATACAAATACCTTTGCACCTGATACGCCCTTTGTTGCGTACTTAGCAAGCGCAGGTCCTTGTAGGTCATCTTTACCAACAACGCGATGGAAAATTGGTCCACCGAAATCTGGTGAAGCTGGATCTGTTAGAGATACACGAGTCGCTGATGGTGAGATCAGTGCCATGCCTACTGCCTTATAGAAAGGTAGAGATGCAATTGTTGCGCCTGAGTAAGCAGGTCCAACTACACCTAATACATTCTTATTAGAAGCAATACCTGGGGCAACTGTTCCTGCAACTGCAGGGTCTCCCTGGTCATCAATTGAAACAAGTTTGATCTTGATTCCTGGGTTCTTTGCTTCGAATAACTTAATTGCATACTTAACTGCGTTTTGTTCATCGGTACCGGTTGAAGCTTCGCCACCAGATAGTGGGCCTTGGTAACCGATTGTGTAAGTCTTAGCTGCACTAGCTGTTGTGACTGAAGTAGCACCAAAGGCAAGGGCTGCAGCAGCAACGACGGCAAGTGAACTCTTAAACTTCTTGTTCATTTAATGCCTTTCATTCATGATCATGTCCCTTGGGAAAGGGAGGGGTAAAGATTATGTGAGAACAGGGTAAGACACAAGAAAAAACTAGGCTCAAAAAAGGCTCTGACCCGTAACTTTCTCGTTATTTAGGACAATTACTGGAAGATTACTAATAAATAATCGTTAGTTTTGGCAACTTTGAAGATATCTTCGTATTGCTAGTCGATTGCTAATCGATCTTGGCCGATGGGTCAATAACCGCCATAGCCACTTCTTTCATAGTTAATCTGCGGTCCATTGCCGCTCTTTGAATCCACGAAAAGGCCTCTGGTTCCGATAGATTCAAAGCTTTCATCAAAATTCCCTTGGCGCGATCGATTAATTTTCTAGTTTCAAGTCTTTCATTCAAATTTGAAACTTCCGCCGCCAAAGCGCTCATCTGCAAATATCTACTTGCTGCAATTTCAATAGCTGGAATTAAATCATTGATAGTGAATGGTTTTAATACATAAGCCATTACACCCGCTGCGTTGGCGCGTTCGACTAATTCTCTCTGGCTAAATGCAGTCAACATTAAAACGGGAGTTGTCGAAACAATGGTTTCAGCCGCAGTTAAACCATCCATGATTGGCATATTGATATCTAATATGGCTAGATCTGGATTATGTTTTGCATTTAGTTCAATTGCTTCTTTGCCATTTCCAGCTTCGGCAACTACTTCATATCCAGCTTCTCGGAGCATCTCAACTAGATCAAGGCGGATTAACGCCTCATCCTCAGCGACGAGAATTTTCATGTGCCTCGAGTCGGATTTGAACCGACACTATGCAGTGTTTGAGACTGCCCT